>NZ_JAAHIE010000429.1:0-6461 GCF_010671945.1 Moorena sp. SIO4E2 | reverse complement strand
AGGCGCTGCCTGAACCTCCTCAAGGGAACGCGCACCAAGAGAGGGGATGGGGACTGCGCCCCAATGATTTCATTGATTATCCCTGGTCGCCCATAGGTGGGTATTATGTCAAAATCGTACGTTTGTTGTGATTTATTGCTATCCCAAAATTCTTTTACAGCTTTTGATTTTCCTGGAAACTAGCAGCTCTATCGGTTAGAACCCAACAGTAACACCAAGTCAGGGACGGATGTTTAAATTTCTCACTCAACTGGACTACCTGCTGCGGGAAACTTTCTTAGGTCTACAACGTGGCGGCTGGAGCAACTGGGCGGCAGTTAGCACAGTCACTGTCCTATTGTTTCTGTTTGGTATAAGCTGGCAAGCCTCCTGGCAGTTAGGTGGGCTACTCAATCAGTTGGGGAGTCAACTAGAAGTGGCTGTTTATCTCGAACCAGGGGCTGAGGCAGAAATGGTCTTACCAGCAGTTGAGAAATTGCCCAAGGTGATGGCGGTTCAAACTATTTCCAAAGAAAAAGCTTGGGCATCCTTGGTTGAGGAACTGGGAATTTCGGACATTGCTGCTGCTACGGAACAGTTGGAAGGGAATCCCCTAGTGGATGAACTGAAGGTAAAGGTAAGCAAACCAAAGGATGTGCTAATTCTTGCCCAGCAGTTGTCACAGTTGCCAGGAATAGATCAGGTGCAGTATATGGATCAGACTCTCAAACAAATGCGACAGCTTCATCATGGTTTAGGCTGGGTGAGTCTGATCATTACTACCATTCTCAGTCTGACGGCAGTGGCAGTTGTTACCACCACAATGCGCCTGATTGTGATCGCAAGACGCCAGGAAATTGAGATTATGCAGCTAGTTGGGGCAACCAGATCCTGGATTTATCTGCCATTCATGTTGCAAGGAATTACTTTTGGTGTAGCTGGGGCAGCCCTAGCCTGGGTTTTGTTGATCGGTCTGCGGCAATTTCTGACTAATCTGCTCGCGACTGGACCTGATTTTATCGAATTTATCGCTACAGTGGTGCCACCTGACCCACTTAAAATTGTGGTGTTACCCTTACTGCTGTTGATTCTCGGGGGTTCAGTGGGTTTGCTCGGTAGCTGCTTAGCTGTTAGTCTCGAAAGCATCGCTATCGGAAAATGAGGTTACCAAAATTTGGTCTAATTCTGGTATTTTGTCAGTGGTTAGTGTCATGGCAAGTGGTTAGACCAACAGAGCAATGATGGAATGGAGGTTGGTAGACAGACTCATGACCCACGACTAACAACTAATGATACTAATGACTAAGAGCTAATCACTAAGGACTACTTATGCGATCGCAATGGGAATGTTTTTTGCAAAATCAAGGGAGTTGGCATGGTTCCTTTACCACATTCTCACCAAAAGGGCAACAGTTAAAAGATATTCCCTCTGTGCTCACTATAGAAGGACTCGACGATAACCACAAAATTCGTTTGACTCTTCGCTATCTGCCACCTGAACAAGCTATATTCAACCGAGTTCTGGAATACACCCATGTAGATCGCTATCTTATGTTCTTTGACACTGGTGCATTTTCCCAAGGCGCACTACAGTGGGCTCCTTATCCCGAATTTGGGGCAGAATTTGGCTTGATTGAGGGTAACCGTCGTCTGCGGATGGTGCAACTGTATAACAGGGAGAGTCAGCTGAAGCAGTTGACCTTAATTCGAGAAAAACTGGCGGGTACGGATACACCAGAACGTCCAGCATTAACCTTGGAACAGTTGCTCGGAGAGTGGCGTGGAGAGGCAGTAACCCTTTATTCTGATTTGCGATCGCCTAACATCTATCCTACTCACCTTAAACTTCAGCATCATGAAAGTAACCGCTTAGTACAACAACTCACATTTGGCACAGGAGAATCATTACGTACCATCACCTCTAGCGCTAAGATTGATGGGTCAATTCTGTATTTTGACGGCGGTGCGACCCCGGTCGGGTTTCCCGACCTAGGGAACGCGCACCAAGAGAAGGGTGCTGTTTCTACTCAAGTTTTATTATTGCCCGATGGGGCATCATCTACTTGTCCAATAACGGTTAAGCCAGGTCATTCTTTCTTCCTAGAAGTAGGTTGGTTGTGGCAAACTAACCAACGTCAGCGGCTGATTCGCTCTTTTAACGATAAAGGGCAATGGGTTAGTCTTACTTTGGTAAGAGAGCACAAAGTATCTTCTGGGCATTATATAAAAGAATAAAAGATGAAGTATCAAGCATGAAGTATCAAGGATAAAGTATCAAGCATGAAGTAGGTGGGCTTTTTGACAACCCAGTCAACCTGAAGAGATATTATCTATAGCGTTTTTAAACGATATGTGAAATTACGATTGATGGATAAAGGTAACTTCGGATCAGTAGGAAAGAAATACAAGTATTTTTTGATGTTATGAGCAATCAAAATTTGGTTTCATGTTCTATTTGGAAATGCTATGTAGCATTTTGATTTTAGATGTAAACATAGCGGTGCGACCCAAGGGGGATGGGAGCAGGTCAAATTTGCCGAACAAATGAACTACTTGACAAAACACCAAAAATTCTGTTATTGAGCCGGTCTTAGTTGCAGAACAGATCAACTATGTACCATTAGAGCTTGGCTTTTACCCGGGGGCTATAGTAATGGTAAAAATATTCGGCATTTCTGACATGCTCCCCCTATTACCTATTACCCATTACCTATTACCCATTACCTATTACCCATTACCCAGATAAGCGTACAAATGTTAGGCATTTGTGACATGCTCCCAAGGGGGATTTACTCGCCCTAGGAGGCGCGCAGGGTGGATTAATCTAAAAAAGCTATAGCGCTATTCCCTATTCCACCTGAACCAGCGCTATAGCTTTTTTAACCAGTTAACTGGCATAAGGTTGCGCATTTTTATCGTTTCTATTCCACAGCGGTAACTAGCAACTTACGTTAAATTTGTAAAATTTTGTATCAAAATTCAACATTCTGGATAAAATCCAAAATAACAGTGGTATAATATCTTGAAATTTCAGTCACATCCAAAAAACTTGTTCAAATTTGCCCCATATCGAATATGGATTGGTAAAGATGACCTATAAAGGTAGCTTAGAGATTCTCAAAGAGACTAGTCGGACTTTTTATATTCCAATTAGTACTCTCCCCAAAGACCTTCAAGAAGCTGTCGCTTCTGCCTACTTATGCATGCGTGCAATTGATGAAATTGAAGATCATCCTCAACTTGGTAAGTCTACCAAAGCAGCGCTGTTAAGAACAATTAGCTTAAACCTACAAACAATGGGCGACAGCTATACTGCTAGTTCTACTACTGATGAACTTCTTGCAGTTTTAAGTAAATACGAAACACTTCCAGAGGTAACAACTCGTATTGGTGAATGGGCAATTCTAGCACCAGAAACCATTGCACCTCGAATTTGGGAAGCAACTTCAGCAATGGCAGATAGAATGGCTTACTGGGTTGAGTGCGGTTGGAAGATTCGTACAGAGGGTGATTTGAATGGCTATACTTTCAGCGTTGCTGGTTCTGTAGGATTATTACTTTCTGATTTGTGGGCTTGGTATGATGGAACCCAAACAAATCGTCACCAGGCAATTGGTTTTGGTCGAGGCTTACAGGCAGTTAACATTCTACGTAATCGAACTGATGATTTGACACGTCACGTGGATTTCTTTCCTCAGGGATGGAGTTCAGAAACTATGCAAAGGTATGCCCGTATAAATCTTTCTTTAGCTGATGCCTATACTAACGATCTTCCCAAAGGTCCAGCTAGAAATTTTTGTCAAATTCCTCTTGCTTTGGCTCATGCAACACTTGATGTTTTAGCTCTCGGACAAGCTAAACTGAGTCGTGAGGCAGTGATTGGTATTGTTGATAAGTTGAGTGCGAGGTAGTGCTAAATCGTAATGTTCAGGACGAAAGCATTGCATTGTTGTGATGCACAAAATACCAAACTTCTTCAATAGACATCTGGAGGAAAGTGCTAAAACACTATTGAAAATTGCTTTGAGCAAGAATAAGCCAATCGGTGAAAAGTCGATCGTATCTAAGGAAAGATATGGTGTTGAGTTATTTACTGTTGATAAACCTCCAAAATTACAGCTTTGTATCTATTAATTTAAGAAAGGTTGACTTTATTAAATTACTCTAAAGAGTTTGACTCTAGTAATTAGATGTTCAACACTAATTTGTTGAGTTGGTAACCGTCAATTACCCATGACCAATTACCGATTACCTGAGAAGGTAATGATAATTAGTCAACTGTATTTGGGATGATATTTCTTTACTTTCAGCGACTTTGCAATAAAACTTATTATAAGTTAACTATAAGTATCACCAGAGTAGACAAATCTTTACCATAAGAACTACCCAGAATTTGTTATCCGGAATACACTTAACTCAGATTGAAGTATAAATCTAGAGGCTTTAAAAAGCCTGAGTCGATAGTAAAGAGGTAAGACCTATGGATAGCGAACTGAGCCAAGTTCTATTACTGGTGTTGATTTTTTCTATTTCCTGTATGATTTTGTCTCCGGTGTTATGGTGGATTCTGCCAGACAGAAGCATCAATAACGCCTAACCAGACTTTGCCAAAACCAAGCCAGTAAGCAGGTTTAGATGACATCAGTCTCAATAGCATGTATTATGAACCCACCCCTGCTTGGTGGGTTCACTAGAAAAAAAACTGGTCTGATACCTCACCCCTTGTAGGCAATTTGTGAGTCAATTTTTATACAAAATATTTTTTGCATCTCCTGCCCTTGGGTCAAACTTTTTGTAAAATTTCGTTAAGACCCGCAACGAATCTTTCAATACCCTCTGCTACAGTTTCTTTTTGCAAAGCACCATAAGCAAGCCTGAGGTAACACCCGTCCTCAATACCAAAGGCGCTACCTGGCATCACAGCTGCCCGATGTTCCCGAATCAGTCTCTCTACCAACTCAAAAGCATCCAACTGAGTATCCACTTTTAGGAAAACATAGAACGCTCCATCCGCAGAACCAATGGTACACAAACCCTCTAGACGTTTCAGGGAGTTCAATACCACCTGTCGTACAGACGCGATCGCATTAATATGAGGTTGACAGTAATCTTTTCGAGTATTCAATGCCCCTAAAGCCGCATACTGAGAAATGACTGGGGGACAAATTAGGATTGTATCCTGAACCTTTTGAATTGCTTCAAACAAGTGTTCTGGAATAATCATGTAGCCAATCCGCCAACTGGCAAAACCGTAGGCTTTGGAGAGGCTGTAGAGAGAAATAGTGTGTTGACTACTTTCGGGAAAGGCACCAGGGGAAAAGTGTTTCACCCCGTTGTAAGTAAAGTACTCATAAGCTTCATCACTGATGTGGTAAATTCCGTGATCCCCACAGAGTTGATTTACCTGACGCAATGCCTCTTCGGAATATACCGCCCCAGTAGGATTATTAGGTGATATGGTAACTACTGCCTTGGTTCTGTCGGTAATAGCCTGTGCGATCGCGGACGGACGTAGCTGGTAATTTTCATCGGTTGCCACCAGCACTGGATGACAGCTAGCCATCTGAATCGCCATTTCGTGGTTGAAATAGTAAGGCGTTTGAAGAATAATCTCGTCCCCAGGAGTGGTAATTGCTAGAATCGCGTTCATGAACGCCATGTTGCTTCCTGCGGTGACAACGATGCGGTTGGCGGAGTTGATCTCAATGTCGTTATCACTTTGCAGTTTTGCCTCAATTGCCTCTCGCAAGGCCGCAATTCCATGTACGGGTTTGTACTTATGATTGTCTGGTAAGCTGTAGAATTCACGCAACATTGCCATTGCCTCTGGGGGGGGATCATAATAGACCACCCCCTGTCCTAAGGATATGGTCTCAGGATATTTACGGATCAGTTCCGCAACCATCGGAATGACTGGCAACTGCACCGCCTGCATGCGGGAGCTTAGGTTTTTCATAGTTTCTTTTTGTTTTTGAGTGAACGCACCCGTGGTTTATACTAGCTAATCTCAGCAGTTAATCGAGATAAAAACAACTGAATTTTTTGATTGGTTTAGTTCAGTATTGTATTGCTATCCTTAAAGGCAGGGTAAACGCATCTAACTTAAGCAAGTTTTATAAAATATATATTTTTGAATTTTAACTATTACAGGATATTCCCAAAGATAGTCCTGATTATGACTTAATTTGATTGGTATTGCATTCAGGGTAAGCGCAAGAATCAATAAACCGTGGCTTACCCTCGAAAAAGACCGCGTCATTCTCAACAACTTAACTCTATTGCGAGTACAGTTCTACGAGATTATAGGGGTTTCGAGCCACGATCAACCGATATCCAGCCAATGCACATTATGGGCAATTTTTTCTTGCGCTTACCCTGGTATTGCATTGAGCAGACTATTCGATTATAAATCGAATAGTTGAAATTTTTAAATAAGTAAAATCAATTTACTAGAATTATTGGGTGTTAGCATACAGTTAACT
>NZ_JAAHIE010000428.1:0-6461 GCF_010671945.1 Moorena sp. SIO4E2 | reverse complement strand
AAGGGGGGCTGGGGGGGATCTAATATCTTGCGGAAAACTTTGAAAACACACCCTAGTGTCAGACTATGGCCTAGACTCGGGTCAAATGAGCTATAATTCAGACTTTGTGGTGCCTGAAATTGCCTGGGTCGGCTTATTGGCGGGGGATTTTAATCCTAGTCAAGTGCTGGTAAAACAGCACATATCATCCGTGAGGCTGAGAATCTAAGACTATAACGCGCCAGGGTTTAGCCTGATAAGTAAGTTAATTGAACCAGTATTATAGACAAAGACTATGCGAACTCATTATTGTGGTGAACTCCGAAGCCAGCACATTGGTGAAACTGTTACCCTGTGCGGCTGGGTCTCGAAACGTCGCGACCATGGAGGTGTGATCTTCTTGGACCTACGGGATATTAGTGGTATTGTCCAAATTGTTAGTGACCCTGAGCGTACCCCTGATTCCTATAAAGATGCCGATCACCTGCGCAATGAATATGTAGTAAAGGTTACCGGACGAGTTACTAAGCGTCCTGACGAGTCCCTTAATCCCAAATTGCCTACTGGCGAGGTAGAAATTTACGCTCTTTACATTGAACTGCTCAATAAAGTGCGTAAGCAGTTGCCATTTCAGGTGTCCAGTGCTGATACTGAGTCAGTGCGAGAAGACTTACGGCTGAAGTATCGCTATTTGGACTTAAGACGCGATCGCATGAGCAAAAACGTGCAACTGCGCCATCAAGTGATTAGAGGAATTCGCCGTTACCTGGAAGATGAACAAGGCTTCATCGAAGTGGAAACCCCAGTGCTAACTCGTTCCACTCCCGAAGGTGCTAGAGACTATCTTGTCCCCTCCCGTGTGAATCCGGGTCAGTGGTACGCTCTGCCCCAATCCCCCCAATTGTTTAAGCAGCTGTTGATGGTATCGGGTATGGATCGATACTACCAGATTGCCCGGTGTTTCCGAGATGAAGACCTCAGAGCTGACCGACAGCCGGAGTTTACCCAGTTGGACATGGAAATGTCGTTTATGTCCCAAGAGGAAATTCTCCAGCTTAATGAGACATTAGTATGTCACATTTTTAAGACAGTCAAAGGTATTGATATCCCCAGACCATTCCCCCGCCTCACTTACGCTGAAGCCATGGAACGCTACGGAAGTGATAAACCCGATACTCGCTTTGGCTTAGAACTAGTCAATGTCTCTGATTTGATGAAAGATTCTGGCTTCAAAGTCTTTTCCGGTGCAGTAAAGACTGGGGGTGTAGTCAAAGTTCTACCTATTCCTGGTGGTAATGAAGCTATATCGAATGTCCGGATTAAACCAGGGGGTGACTTATTCAAAGAAGCAAGCGAAGCTGGTGCTAAGGGGATAGCTTACATCCGGGTGAGGGAAGGAGGTGAAATTGATACCATCGGGGCGATTAAGGATAACCTAAGTCATAGCCAAAAACAGCAGTTATTAGAGGCAACTGGTGCTACTGCTGGTCATTTGCTGCTTTTTGGTGCTGGTTCAGCTGACATCGTCAATAAAACCCTCGACCGCTTACGACTTGTGATTGGTCAAGAGTTAGGATTAATTGATTCAACAAAGATTAACTTACTCTGGGTAACAGACTTCCCCATGTTTGAGTGGAATGCCGATGAAAAGCGTTTAGAAGCACTGCACCACCCATTTACAGCTCCCCATCCTGATGACTTAGATGATCTGAAAACGGCTCGAGCTCAAGCCTATGACTTAGTATGGAACGGGGTAGAAATCGGTGGTGGTAGTCTCCGGATATACCAGCCAGAGATTCAGCAACAGGTTTTTGAAGCTATTGGCTTGTCTGAAGAAGAAGCTCACAGTAAGTTTGGGTTTCTGCTGGAAGCCTTTGACTATGGTGCCCCTCCTCACGGTGGGATTGCTTATGGTTTGGATCGGCTAGTGATGCTATTGGCTGGGGAAGAATCGATTCGGGATGTGATTGCTTTCCCGAAAACCCAACAAGCACGTTCTTTGCTAACCGATGCTCCAGGTGGTGTGGATGATAAACAGTTAAAGGAGTTGTACGTAGCTTCTACCTATCACGATGAAGCATGAAATATGAAGTATGAAATATTATGAAGTATCAAGTATGAAGTATCAAGACTTCATTCTTCATCTTGATTAGAAGAGCGATCGCTTGGAGGTTCATTTAACCATGCCAGTGCCGCACCGCCAACTTCTGATAGAATACTGATCAAACGATACAAGGCAACCGAACTCAGCACCACTGCCGGAGCAAAGTCATGCTCTAGTAAACCCACTGCAGTGGCTTCAAATACCCCAACTCCCCCTGGTGCCCCTGGGACAATTAAGCCCAACAGCCAAGCTACACTAAACCCACTAAGCAACAGGGGGAGTTGGCTGGGGCTGATTGGACTTAAGGCTAACAGGGTAAGCAAAAAGCCTGAACCTCGCAATCCCAAAAAGCCCAATTCCCCCAACAATGGTAGGATTGGGTAGCGCTTGACCCGGATAATCTGATCAACACCCGATTCAATGCTTTTCTTCTTACCTGTTAATTTAGCTAAATACTGTAGGCATGGGTTTAAACACCAAGGATGAATCAGTATCAGTACAGCAAACAGAATTGGGAGTTGAATGATCCGGCTGGCCAAAGGAGAGCTGATCAAAGCCAGCAATAAAGCACCTACTGCCATCATGGGAGGTTCCATTAACACGCTCAGAGTAGCTACTCCCAATGGAACTCCTGCTGTTTTCGCTGCCCAGATCCGACCATAGAAGTGCCAAACGTTACCTGGTAAGTATTTGGCAATGTTAACTTTGAGATAGATCCGGATACACCACCCAACCCCTGGTTCTTGGTCGAATTCCCGCAGCATCCAATGCCAAACCCAGCCAGTCCAGGTGTGGGCTAGTAATGTCACGCCAACAGCGATCGCTAAACAAGTCCATCCAGAAGTGCTGATCCGAATCGCTAGCACTTCTTGCCAGTTGTCTTTCAAGGCTTTTGCTAAAAAGAATAATGTCCCACCTAAGATTACCCAGCGTAGGTAAGGTTTTAGGGGTGATAGGACTCGCTTAATCGCTACATTCATTGACTATCTATTCTACCATTTTTACAAAGTAATACGACACGAACGAAGATATCACAAATGACAGACAAAGAATGACAGTGATAAAATGCTAAAGACTCAATTAGATTACTAATAGTTGTAAATATATATCTGAAGTATAGCATTTTTTAGTAAAATTTATAAGTGTTCCTCGACTGTGATCGAGTCAGCCTGTTTACAGCAAATTGGGTTATGACGAGGTCACTATTGCAACAGTTTTTTGCCCAAGAGGATTGAGCGTTTACCGTTGACGGTTAACAGTCAAATTCAAGGATAGTCTTACCAGTAAATTACATCTTTAAGCGGCAACTTAGTATTAGACTCGCTTACACTCGAAAGCAAGGGGCTTTGTAGCAGTAGCATCACTATGCCAGAAAACATGTCGGACAAGCCATCGTTCCAAAACAAGTCAAAAGCTTTGGAACCGGAAGAAAACTTGGTCATGGGGTTGTGGGGAAAATTCACCTCACAGTTTAACGACGGAAAATCAACCTCACAGTTTCAAGACAAGTATTACCAAAGCTTAGTCTACGGTTTTCGTGACTTGAAGACAGTAGTGTTGAACACAAGGCTATCAAGGTTGGATTTCGAGCAGGTATTTGTCCCCCTAAGATTCGCTACAAAAATTCCAGGTAATAGACCATTACCTAAGACAAACTCCCATCAATCTCAGATCAGTCCGGAAATTTGGGATTTTATCGCCAAAATACCTAAAATACCAGCCTATCGACATTTGGCAATCATTGCCCCCCCAGGAGCAGGAAAAACCACTACCTTGCAGCATTTGACCCTGACCTATGCCAACAATGCTCACCGCCAGTATAAAGCGCCAAAACTAATTCCTATAATGGTAGATTTGCGGAATACTTGCGATCGCATTACTAGTGAGCAAACACCATTATTGGCACAGCTAGTTACGAAACAAGTTGAGGAAGGGTCATTACCAGGATTTGGTCAATCCGCAGGCTTGGAGAAACCTCCTGCTAATTGGTTTCGGGATCAGTTAGACAATGGCAAATGCTTAGTGATGTTGGATGGGTTGGATGAAGTAGCTGATCCGGATCAGCGTCAGCAGGTGAGTCAATGGGTTAACCAGCAGATGCAAACCTATTCCCAAACTGCTTTTATCCTGACATATCGTCCCCAGGGCTATCGTAGTATACTGAGGTCGCAGATCGAAACAGTTTTAGAAGTACAACCATTCAATTTCAACCAAATTCAGCAATTTCTTCAGGGCTGGTATCGACAAACTAAGATTAGTAGTCGAGGAAAACAATTATCAGCTCAGAAGCAAGTTGAGGATTTAGTAGAGCGGATTAGACATAATCCCTCGATAGCTTCAATGGCAAGCAACCCACTGCTCCTAACTATGATAGCTACCCTTCACGCTTGCGGTAGCATGTTACCAGAGCGTCGGGGAGAACTTTACAGCAAAATTTGCCATGTATTGCTGGAGGTGTCATCAGCTCAGAACATCCCTATACAGCTCACAACCGTGCAAAAACAATCAGTCTTACAAAGGCTAGCACTAGGGTTGATGGAACAGGAAACTTGTGAATTCACCCCATCTGATAGTCAAGACCATTTAGCATCAGTGGCGGGGAGTCCGCTAAAACCCAAGGAATTTCTTAAGCATATAGAGACAGCTACTGGGTTATTAGTGGAAAGGAGGCTAGGGATTTACGAGTTTGTTCACCAGAGTTTTCAGGACTATTTAGCCGCTGCTCAGGTAAAGGAACTGAACCAAGAGCAGATCTTGACTAAAAACGTGGATAATCCCTGGTGGACTGAAACTATCCGCTTCTGGGCGTCGGATGCTGATGGAACTAACTTGATTCGTGCAGCCTTGGAAAAGGGTACAGAAGAGTCTTTAGCTCTTGCTTATGATTGCCTAGCGCAAGGGTTGACCGTTAAGCCTAAGCTAGAGCAACAACTTGAACAAATCCTAGCAGCAGATTTAGCATCCCCTAATCCAGAAATTGCTCAGGTAGCTGCAGAGGTTAAGTTATCTAGGCGGTTGAATCAACTATTCCGGATTGATGACAGAATCGAAATTGCCTTGAGTTATATTACCTGTGCTGAGTATCAATTATTTTTGGATGAGACCCTAGCAGCAGGTGAGTATCATCAGCCAGATCATTGGGAAAGCAAACGGTTTATAGCGTTAGAGGGAAATCAGCCAATTACTGGAATTGGAGCTAGTGATGCAGAAGCATTTTGTAAATGGTTGACTCAAAACTACTCAACACCAGGATTCAGGTACAGATTGCCCACTTCCGATGAAGCACAGGAGTACCCAGCGATTGAACAGCCAGTAGGCTGCTGGTGCCAGGAAAAAGAACACAACGTGATTGTGGGCATAAAAGCAGCTAAGTGGAAAAATTGGCAAAAACAATTAGCTAATGTTGTTCAACTAGATATAGCTCTAGATTTAAACTTAGACTTGGAGGGGGAACTAGAACTGTTCCGATACCTAGATATCCAACTCTACCGATATTTAGAGCTTAACCTCTACCAATACCGAAACCTTTACCAAGAGCTTGAACAAAACCTCGACCTCGATCGATACCTTTACCAAAACCTTGAGCCATACCAAGACCTATACAAAGAACTCAAGCTAGGTCAATATATCCACCTCAATCCCTACCTCAACCTCGACTTTGACCGATACGAAAACCCAGATCTTAAATTACTTCGCTTCTATGTGCTGTTAGTGTTTATTGCCTGGACTGTGCGAGCTGATATTTATAAAAAAGCTGCTACCAATCCTCAAATCCTGAAACCTGTTCATTTGACAGTTGAAAATTGTCAATAATTAAGCCGTAAGTATGCCAGTAATAGAGATAAAATTGCGCCAATTTACACATTATTTTTATTAATGGATGAGCGACGAACTGGTCGAATGCCAGCTTGGGAGGGGATTCGGGTTGTTCGATAAAAAGTTAACTAAACTATCAAATAAAAAAGGCAAAATTAAGAATAGTTATAAATTTAAATGCCTATTAGCTTACTATGGACGAAGAGGGTTAGCTAAATGCTAATAGCTAAATGTAAATCTTACGAATTTACCATTATCCTTAATCACCACAATAAACAATCAAATCAATTTCTATATCACCATTACCAGCAAGACCCATGACTCCAACCGTTGTTCGACAAGGCAACCTATTGTTAAAATAAGAAGCATATAAGTCATTCACTGTCTGGTAGTATCTAAAATCAGTCAGAAAAATGCGAGTCATAACTACCTGCTCGAAGCTAGTGCCAGCATGGTCTAAAACCAGCTTCAAGTTTTCCATTACCTGTTTAGTCTGTAAGGTGCGCTTTCCTATGGCGAATTAAATTACGGGGTCGCACCTCCTCAATTGACCCAATTATTA
>NZ_JAAHIE010000427.1:0-6461 GCF_010671945.1 Moorena sp. SIO4E2 | reverse complement strand
CGGTCTTGGGGGTTTCCCCCATGAGCGACTGCATCAAGAAGCGCAAGAGTTTGACTTCTGACAAATGACTTCTGACAAATGACTTCTGACTTCTGCTATAGCAATCCGATTTGAGTTGTGAAACACCAGAAGAGGGGGAGAGGGGTCTGAGACCGGAAGTGGAGGAAGAGAAGTAAGAATCTCACCATGGGTTCTTTTTCACAAATGATTGAGGATTTCTATATACTTCTGACCCCATCACCTGATCACGTCATCACCCCATCACCCCATCACCCCATCACCCCCTCTGATCAAAAATTTCCCATTGTGATCCGTTCGTTGTGGCTCTTGACCTATTTTTCGGGAAATCTATAGGTGAGTGTCGAAAGATTTTTCAGTAAATTAAGCTTGAGCTATGGCAAAGCGATCTCTCCAGGCATCTCCAGACGGCATCAGAAAAGCCAAACAGGCTTTTGAACGCAAGGGATGGACACAAGAATATTTTGCGGGTGAAATCGGCATAGAAACTCGCCAACCGATTTGGAAGTTTTTTGCCGGTAAACCCGTTGACCGCCGCGTTTTTAGCGAAATCTGCTTTCATCTGGATTTGGAGATGGAAGAGATTGTCGCTATACCAGAAGATGCTCAGATAGATGCAGAACAGAAAGCAGCTGAGGACAAAAGTAGAGTTGATGCCATCGTCACCAAAGTGCGATCGCACTACCATGACAAAATTCAAAATCAGTGTGGCACTCTGCGCCTATTAGATATTGCTCGACCGGTGAGTTTAGATCACATCTACGTAGATGTGAATATTCTCGAAGAAATCACTAGTCAACGATGGTTGGAAATTGAGGATTTGCAAGGCTTCCCACCGGAGGAATTTGACCGCTTGGGTATAGGCAAAGTGCGCCGGGAAAGCATACCAGGAGTGCAAGCGGTAGAACGCTATCCTAAAATGATGGTGCTAGGTAAACCTGGCTCTGGGAAAACCACCTTTTTGCAATATCTGGCTATTCAGTGCAATCAAGGAAATTTTCAATCGGATCGGGTTCCGATTTTGATTCGATTGAAAAACTTTGCCGAGGATGCTATGATCGAATGTAGTTTCAGCCTATTTAACTACATTAATCAAGAGTTCCAAAGTTGTGGTATTTCAGAACAAGATATTGAAACTATCCTCAGCTATGGCAGAGGCTTGATCTTAATGGATGGCTTGGATGAAGTCCCGGAAACTGCCAGTAATCAAGTTATTCAACAAATCCGCAAGATTTCAGAAAAGTATTACAAAAATCAGCTGATCATCACATGTCGTATTGCAGCTCAACAGTATCGATTTCGGGGATTTACTGAGGTTGAGATTGCTGACTTCAAACCAGCACAAATTCAACACTTTGCTAAAAAGTGGTTTGTGGCGATAGCAAGGAATGACCCAGAATCAGGTTTGGAGAAAGCATCTCTGTTTATCGAGCAGATGAAGCTGCCAGAAAATCAGCAAATTAGAGAACTAGCAACAACACCAGTCTTGCTGAATCTAGCCTGTCTGGTGTTTCAAACCAAAGCTGACTTTCCTGTTAAACGCTCTGATCTTTACCAGCAAGGACTAGACTTACTACTGATTCGCTGGGATGAAGCCCGGGGTGTTAAGCGAGATGATATTTATCGTAATTTATCCTTGCCCCACAAGCTAGAATTACTTTCTCAATTAGCAGTTATCACCTTTGAGCAAGGGGAGTATTTCTTTGAAGAAATTCGGCTGCAACAATTAATTGCTGATTATTTACGGAAATTACCAGCAACTCAAAGCAACCAGGCAGCTTTAGAATTAGATAGCTTAGCAGTACTCAAATCTATCGAGGTGCAGCATGGACTATTGGTAGAGCGGGCACGACGAATTTACTCATTCTCTCATCTGACATTTCAAGAGTATTTTACCGCCAGAGCGATTGTGATCGGCAATGGGATGTCTTTGTTACAGCTAGTCGAACACCTACAGGAGAAACGTTGGCGGGAAGTATTTTTACTCACAGCACAAATGTTGCCAGATGCTGATCAGCTATTGTTGCTGATCAAGCAACAGGTTAATCGGTTAGTCTGTGCAGAAATGGTGTTTGACTCAGTCAAACAGACACCAGGCGTTATGGCTTTAGATGATACCTTGAGCAAGTTCTTGAACTGGATCGAGATCAAATCCCTCGACATCGATACTCCCTACAAGCCAGCAGCAGTGCGTGCCTTTTACATGACCCTTGCCCTTCCTCCTAACCATCCTCTTTCCCGGAATCAAGCCTTAGCTTTGGCTATTGATCACAGACTAGGAGGGGAGTTGGGTAGTGAACTTGCCCTAGATTTAGCTTTAGATCATGCTTTAGCTGTTGCCCAAGCTATGACACCAGAACTAGTTTACGACCGACTCAGTGCTCTTTACCTTGCCCTTGACTTGAATCACCTGACTGGGATTGAGTCTATAGGAGACTATCTAGAGAAGCTTAAAAATCAGCTACCTGACCTAGATGATGACGACCGAGATAGTATTCAACAATGGTGGCAAAGTCATGGTCCGGAATGGTTATCACAATTAAGGGCTTTGATGATTGAGCATCGTAATATGGGTCACCAATGGGATTTGAGCAAGACATCCCAAGATTGGTTAGAGCAGTATAGTCGTGCTAATCACTTGCTAGTAGAGTGCCTCAATAGTAATTGTCAGCTGAGTCTGACGGTGCGCAAAGAAATAGAAGATACGTTGTTTTTGCCGCTGTGCCACTCGTAATTGATCCCTCACGGTCGATGTTGACCTGAAGGGGTGAAAAGTAGCTTCTCACCCCTTCACCCTTTAACCTACCGTAAACCGAATCGCCTTGGGCGAACAACCTTGGCCTTGGCCTTGGCCAAAAGGCCACGCTACGCGAACAAGCCCTAACCCTTAAACCGTTTTGACCCGTGCTACGGTGAGAATGTCGTAAGGCTTACTTACCTAAATGGAGCAATAAGGCTCACACCATAACGCTAGTTTGGTGTTGGGACGGGGCTTTCAAGGTGCTGAACTAAATTCCGCACACAGCCCCTCATGAATTGCGACCCACAAAAAAAAGAATCCAGAACTTTTGGTGATCCGCATTTGTTTGTTGTAAAATAGGCTGATGATAGTCAGAGAAGCCAAGCTTTTAAACGGGTCTAAGGCACAATACCAAGCAATAGACTCAGCCATAAGAACTGCTCAATTCATTAGAAACAAAGCAGTTAGATTATGGCGCGACGAGCCGGATGTAAATAAGGCTCGTCTGTCTGAGCTGTGTAAAGAACTGGCACGCGCATATCCTTTTGCCAAAAAGTTGAACTCAATGGCGCGTCAGGCATCGGCACAGAGGGCTTGGAATTCAATCTCTAGCTTCTATCGTCGCTGTAGAGAGGGATCCAAAAAGAAAGGTTATCCTCAGTTCAAAAAGCATTCTCGCAACGGCTTTGCCGACGCTGCGCGAACAGTTGAGTATAAAACTACGGGCTGGAAGCTATCAGAGGATTGTTTAACGATTAATTTCACCGATGGTTTTCAAGCAGGTACGTTCTCTCTATTCTGTAATCATGAAACCAGAGAGGACTTATTTAGGCTAAAAATTAATCGGGTGAGAGTGGTTAGACGAGCTGATGGTTATTATGCTCAATTCTGTTTTGATGTTAATCGTAAAGAAGCGGGAAACTATACAGGGAACTTTGTAGGCATTGATTTGGGATTGAAGTATTTCTACAAAGACCAAAACGACAATGGTGCAATATATCCTAAGTATTTAAGAAGAGCACAGAAGCGAATTAAGAAACTACAGCGACGGTTGTCCAGAAAGTTTGTTAAGGGTAAGAAACCTCAATCCAACAACTACCACAAAGCCAGAATTAGACTCGGTAAGGCACATTTGAAGGTTCAAAGACAGCGTAAAGACGAAGTCTTCGCAGCTCTCGGAGCTTGCATCCGAGAGAACGAAGACTGGGCGGTGAAGCTCGCTCGGTGCGTAGTCCACTCTAATGATGTGGTTGTCTACGTTGGCGCTAGCCTGCCGACGCTAGGAGGCATAGACCTAAAGATACAAAACATGGTCAAGAATCATCATCTGGCTCAGTCTATTTCTGATGCTTCGTGGTATCAATTCACTCAATGGTTAGATTATTTTGGCAAGGTTTGGGACAAGACAGTGATTGCTGTTGCCCCTAACTATACCTCCCAAGATTGTTCAAATTGTGGTCATCGAGTGAAGAAATCACTCAGCACTCGAACTCATCAATGCCCTAAATGCAGGGAGCATCCCATTTTTGCCCATAACACTTTCAATTATGTTTTTAAACCCTAGTACTCTCGTTAGTTTGAGCCATGGATTTGCCAAATTGGGATGCTCCCTAAATGCAAGACAGAAATATGTCGGGATACGAATGCGGCATTAAATATTTTAAACAAAGGTATGAACATTCTAGGTGTTGAGTGCAATAACAACAGTACCCTAGGGCATAGGGGATCTGCCGGGGAACCGGGAACGCTTGAGGAGAGTTCGACCGCTGTTGATGAAGAGAAATCTAATTCAATAAGTTGTCTCGATGAATCAAGAATCACTGTCTGTGAGAATCCCGCCCTGTAATCTTTGATTCAGCGCCGGGAGTATGTCAATATTGTTGATCGCTTTTTTATGCCTTTTCCCAGATCTAGTGGTCTTTTGCTCCATCCGACATCCCTACCCAGTCCCTTTGGTATTGGTGACTTAGGTTTACAGGCTTATCAATTCATTGACTTTTTGGCACAAAGCGCCCAGCAATACTGGCAAATCTTGCCCCTTGGTCCGATTGGGTATGGTAACTCTCCCTATGGCTCTTACTCAGCCATGGCAGGCAATCCCCTGCTCATTAGCCCAGAACAATTGCAAAAGCAGGGACTGCTCAAGGATGAAGACTTTGCCAATCTACCAGAGTTTCCCCTCGACTCAGTGGATTATAATCAGGTAATTCAAACCAAGATGCCCCTGTTATACCAAGCTTGCGATCGCTTCCGTGCCAACGCCTCACCCCAACAGCACCATAAATTTACAGAATTTTGTCAAGCAAAAGCCAGCTGGTTGGAAGACTATGCTTTATTTATGGCTGTTCGTGATGTGTTTGACCAGAGTAGCTGGCATACTTGGGAACGAGACATTGCTATGGCTCAACCCAAAGCAGTTGAGTATTGGCGGCAGAAATTGCAAGATGAAATTTATTTCTACAAATACCTACAGTTTGAGTTTTTCTGCCAGTGGTCAGCTCTCACACAGTACGCCAACCATCACCAGATCCAGATTATTGGTGATATTCCAATTTATGTGGCTCACGATAGTGCTGATGTCTGGGCTCATCGGGAAATCTTTGCCATTGATCACGAAACTGGCGAACCCACACTCATGGCTGGGGTGCCTCCGGACTATTTCAGTGCCACAGGTCAGTTGTGGGGTAATCCAGTTTATAACTGGGAACAGTTACAGGCAGATAACTTCCGATGGTGGATACAACGCTTCCAAACCATCTTGGAGTATGTAGACATTGTGCGGATTGACCATTTCCGGGGATTTGAGGCCTACTGGCAAGTCAAGCAAGGAGAAACAACTGCCATCACTGGAGAATGGGTTAAGGCACCAGGAAAAGAATTTTTTGAAGTACTCCAAGACAAGTTGGGCAATTTGCCAATTATTGCGGAAGATTTAGGGATCATCACTTCAGAAGTAGAAGCATTACGCTCACGCTTCCAGTTTCCTGGTATGAAAATTTTACAGTTTGCCTTTAGTGGGGGATCAAGTAACCCTTACTTACCCTTTAACTATATCCAAAACTGTGTGGTTTACACCGGCACCCATGATAATGACACAACAGTGGGTTGGTTTAAAAAACTCTCTGCTGAAGATAAGCAGATTATAATTAATTACTCCGGACCAGTCAGCCAAGAAGGCATCCATTGGGATTTAATCCGATTAGCGCTCAGTAGTATTGCCAACCAAGCAATTATTCCTGTGCAAGATATTTTAGGTCTGGACACAGATGCTCGAATGAATTTTCCGAGTACCGTGGAAGGTAACTGGCAATGGCGCTATCAACCGAATGCGTTGAGTGAAGAATTGGCTAATCGCCTCAAAATCCTCACTCACACTTACGGTCGCGCTCCCAGTTCTGACTAGCAAGCCTAGTTATATTGTATTGGAATAGTTTGAACAATTAATCCTATTAAGTTCATTATTGGTTGTTTATTTTTTGACAAAAATGTTAATTATTAGTTGACAATCTTCAACTCACAATCCTACACAATTATAGTCTATACAAGGGATTAACTGGACTTTATATAAGTTAAGTGCTATAGCATTTGAATTTGATATGTTCAAATTTAATTGATTAACAAAGGTAACAGGTAACATTAGGAAAGAGAGCCGACAATTGTTTCGTGTTATGGTAAATCAGCATTGGTTTTCATGAATCTATTT
>NZ_JAAHIE010000426.1:0-6468 GCF_010671945.1 Moorena sp. SIO4E2 | reverse complement strand
TGAAGATATAGCGTCAGCTGTCAGCTTAAAATAAACCTCGTTAGCGTAGCATGGGCATCCCAGAAACGGTCGAATTTAATACTGCGAGATTACCCTGTCGCCCATTTAAACGACCTTTGATTAAATTAGACTAAGTCTTGCAGAAATTATTAAAAAAACCTATAGTGGCTTACTTGAGCAAGTAAAGTTGGCTATATTAGTTAACGTTTGCTGTTACATCTGAGCAATCATGGCTCCCGCAAGTAATAGCTCCCGTACGTAAGCCAATCAGCAACCGGGTAATCAGTGTTGCTGAATCTTTGAATGAATAGGAGATTAGTGGGCATCCTGCCCGCCCCAAAAGATCGCCGAACAGGCAAGATGCCTATTCTACCTCACTTTTAAAATCATTCCATTATTAAGCAACGCTGGGAAATCAGGGATGTGTTAGAACCGAGTACTCGCCAACCCCAACAACTACCGAAACAATTACCCAAACAACTATTGATAAACGGCCAAGAGCCCAAGTTTCAGCCGGTGGCGTTTATGTTTCCAGGACAGGGAGAAAATACTGTTGCTCCTCAGTTGCCAGTTGTGTAAACTTTGCTAAAGTTAGGTTGAGAAAGCATTTTCCCCCATGCGCAAAGTCAAGTAAATGTCCAAAAGAATTTCTCCACCTGATTTAGAAGCAGCCAATATTCTTCTGAGCGAACTATTTGAAGAGGTCAACAAGTGGGAAAGCCAGCTGGCTGGTGGTATCAAGCTACCTGTAGGTGCCACCGCAGTCCAGCGTCTGCGGCAAAGCGAGATCAGCTTTGGCAACCCTAGGAATAAGTTGATATTCCTGACGGAAGAAGCCTTCAAAGAAGCTGGGGTTGAATTAACTCCGATTTACCGGAAACAGATGCGTGGGGAATATGACTTTTACTATATGAGCGTCACTGTAAATCTGCGTCCCCAACCTGGAGCACAATTTAGGTGGTTGTCCTGCCAGTTAGACTTTAGTCCTAAAGGAAAGAGCGAACCCATTGTCCAGGCCATTTTCCCCCAAAGCGAATGGCGAACTGTGATGGAATGGGGCGTGGGAATGAGCTTGGGTCTTAATGAAAACCTGAATTGGAGTGTCGGGGTTGATGCGACTCAAGAGACTGAACTTGCCAATCTTTATGGAAACTGGAAGGCAAATATTGCTAGTAAAAATAAGCTGAAGGGATTAATTGTTGTACCAGAATTCACTTATGAGGCGGGTCGCTCGGAAATAACTGCTGTGGGTGAAGGCGGTTCTACCTGTGACTGGTACATCCAGGATGCAGAGATGCTAAAGAAGACAACCGTTGAATTTGCTACGGTGTTTAAGGTTCCTCAAGGAACAGAGTCTATCAAGTTGCGGGGGATTGCTTGGGCAGAAGCAAATATGAATTGGTTCACTGCCAATCTGGGTGACGTGTTTGGCGAACTAGATGATCGCTTCAAAAATTTGTTACAACAGAAAGACAAAGCAGCCCGTCAGTTGGCTCGTGGGATATCTGAGGAATGGTCTTTAGCTCTTCCCAAAACTTGAAGGAGTCAGCAATCAGGGCAAACGCATCTACATTCTAGAAGTCTTACTCAGAAGCGATGCAGTGCGGTCTTGGGGAGGCAGTGCGGTCTTGGGGTTCCCCCCATGAGCAACTGCATCTTGAGGTCCGACCCGTGGCAAATTCAATTCGCCAAGGTCAAGCGCACCTAACAAAGATTTCAAAATTCATCAGCAAAAATACTTATCTTATGAATCTGATATCTAGTAGGCATTCCAAAAGAAGATGCGTTTACCCTGAATCAGCGGCCTACCACACCTATCACATCCGTGTGGCGAATCGCGATCGCGTACAAGTTGAAAAGTGGGATCCTCAAAATCAATCTCTAGGTCGCCCTTTTGGAGAACTTCGCCTTTTAGATGAATTCCCTGAAGAGGTCAAGGCATTACTGAAATCTGCCCAGAATGATGAGTTAAACGATTCCGGTAAGGTGAGAGTGCTGGGAGAAGCGTTGTTTGATGTCTTGTTTGATGATGTACTTCGTCAGGATTTTGTTGACTTTTACAATCGCGTTGTTCATCAGGACGATCGGCTGCTACGGGTCGAGCTGGAAATTGACGCACAAAGTCTGCCAGACATCGCAGCATTGCCTTGGGAATTTATATGTTTGCCCCAACGTGCGAATTCAGGAACGATTTGGTTGGGAACAGCACCTAATCTTATTTTTTATCGTCGTAGTTCTCAGTGGCAGCCTCCTCGGTCGATTCAGTTAGAAGAAAATGAAAAGTTGCGGATTGCCTTAGTTGTCTCTGCACCTCAAGAGGGGTCGCCAGTTGTTTATGAAAAAGTACAAAACGAGTTAGAAAAACTAGCCCAAAAACAAGCAGATCGAATTGAGCTATTACCCACTGTTAATCCAGCTAATCCTGAAGCTATTGATGCTATTTTGGCTAAAGAGCCGCATATTTTTCACTTTATCGGGCATGGTCGTTTTAAGAATGAAGAAAACCGGGAAGTTGGGCAACTTGCCCTTGTAGATGACTTCGGCGAAGCCATGTGGGTTGAGGCAGATTACTTCAGCGAACTATTTAACCAACATCGACCTGGAATTGTTTTGTTACAAGCTTGCGAAGGGGGAATGCTTTCTGAATCACAGGCTTTCGTTGGTTTAGCTTCCATGGTGGTACAGCAAAATATTCCAGTGGTTTTGGCAATGCAGTACGCAGTCTCTAACATTACAGCCAGTCGTTTTGCCTGTCGATTTTATCAACAATTAGCACAAGCCGCTCCAGTGGATATAGCAGCACAGGTTGGTCGGCGCACGATTGCACTGAATTCAACGCAATATCGAAAGCGAGATTTTGCCACACCTGTAATCTTCATGGGCGTGCGAGATGGCTATTTGTTCCAGACTGTAGGTTCTGGCCAAAATTCAACAAGTGAGTCTCAGAGCCCGGTTTTAGTAGAAGAAATAAAAGAGTTGAATCATTCCGATCTTGAAACGTTAGCAGATATTCTTAAAAGAAGTGGTAGAGTGAGTAAAGTAGATTCACGAAGAGCGTTATGTATATCGATACAACTCGATCCATCTGATATAGAGTTCATAGAAAATACTAGTCCTCGTGATTTTGCAATGCAATTAGTTTTTCAACTGCACAATACTCAAAACTTTGTGGTACTCTGTAAGCTTTGTCAGATAATTGCTCCTAACGTTCCTGGTTTTAAGTCTGAATTAAACTCTATCAAAGACAAGCTAAACTGTGATTGATATGGAAGAGTTACTGAATAGACAAGATCAAAACAAATTGGTGGATTGGATTGAATCCTCTGGTTTGTGCAGGTCAAGCTCTAGTCGGAGAACATTTTTAATTCAAATCGAATTAAAACCAGAAGAAAATAATGTAGAGATAGCAGAACATGATTTTATTGTTGATTTAATTTATAGATTAGTTCAAAGTAGAAATACAGAAATACTTGGGTCAATTCTCAAACAATTATCATCGTCACCGTTCTGTAATCATCAAAAACTACGGTATTTAGAAGCTAGATTAGGTTTAGGTAACTATAGACCTTCTCAACCCAAAGCAAGACCAGCCTATTTTGTGGATAACCGAGTTTTCCGACTAATGCCTCTCGACATAGGGACAATTTGGGGATTACAGCGTAGCAGCTTCATCGGTATTTTAGCTGGTTTTGAGCAAGATGAAATTTATGAAACTTTGCGAAACGTTGAGTTTGTTCTATCTGAAGCTTTATCTGAAGAACAACTAAAAGCTAATGGATGTTCTCCACTTCCTAAAAGAGAATGGATTCAACTTGATTTAAGTAAGTCCGATGGTATTCCCTATAATAAGTCTGATATTCTAGATGTAGCAGTCAATTTTAGTGGTGAAGCAGCTAAGAGCTTGAAGGAAAAGAACTTTCCTCCTTTAAGTATACCTGGTTTTTTATTCAAGATTAACTATAAAGAAATTAACGATTACTTGCCGAAAATTAAAAATTGGTGCGAAGCTCTGCTTGGTGAGCTTTTTTCTTCGTCGGAATCAGTAGCAATTGTTATCGACATCACGTATTCCATTGATGAAAATATCCCTCAGAGTCTTCAAGATATTACTCAGAGTCTTCAAGATATTAAAAGTCAACTGATAAAAGTTTGCGGACCAATTCCTATCGAGTTAATGCATCTAGATTATCGGCTACACCCTCAACAAGAAAATTTAAGTCAGTGTATGGATGAATGGGTTAAGGGCGATGCTGAGAGCCAAAGCCCGGAAGCAGTTCGTGGAGCCTTCACTATTATATCTGAGGCTAAATTACTCTCTGATATACTAATGGATGTTTGGGTTAATGCCATTGATTTTGATAAATTTCATTTCAACTTATTTTGTCAAAATGGCATACTCAATCCAGATTTTAACCAGACCAAAAATCTAAAATTAGAAAACTTGACTTTGGCGCTTTTACGAAAATACAATGATCAACCTGATAGTAGTCTTAAAGCTCTTATTAATAAGCTAGTTGTGAGTTACCCCACTCTTCAAGACTTTAATAATTTTTGTCAAAATACAAAGGAACAGGAAGATGATTTTTTGTATCAAAATGATGCTAAACAATTTGAATTTGCCCTTCGAGCAAATATCAAGCTCGAAAAAGCAATAGAAAAATTTAAAGCTGCTCCAGTTAGTTATGTCCCTACTGCCATTTGCTGGCTACTAGCAGCCAGTCCCCCTACTAAAAGTAGCATTTATAAAATTTTGTTATTAGACCCCAAAAAGCGTGCCATTTTTGGGTTATGTACACCCCAGGAGTGGCAAAAAATTAAAAAAAGGCAGGATAAAGAACGCCAAGTATTAGATTGTCGCCGTAAACGCCCTTTGATTTATTCTTACTCACTTTGAACGTTGATCAGTCCTAGAGGTATTATTGATGCTTGCTGAATGGTATTTTTGTTGTTGCGTTAGCGCCAGTTTGTCAGAGACAGAAGCCTTTTTATCAATTCTGGAAACTTTAGAAAATCCAGAAACTAATCATCAGTTGCTCTATATAGCCTACGACGAACTACAGTGCATAGAAGACAGAATGCAAATTTATGCATTGCCTGCTGTACTCAAATCACTGCATCGAGAAAATCTTCCGAAAACTCTCAAAACAAAGATTAGGCAATATTTTAATTACTTAGCTGATGGCATATCCGAACAAGTAGAAGAAGCAGTCCACCAAGTTATTAACTTGGCATTGTCCAATCAGTTATATGCAAGCAAAGATATCATCAAAGTTATTAGTAAACTTATTCAAGATAGCCAAAACTTACCAGAGCGGCAGTTAACGTCCATACCTTATCTGGATTTGAAAGCGTTTTTCACAGAAACCTTTGTACTGGCAATTCTGGCGGATAAAATTGAGAATCATGAAGGATTCATTGATGAACTTATTTCAGAGTTAAATAATCAAGATGAATCAGAGTTAAATGATCAAGATAAAAATTTATCACCTATTCCTTCATTCCTGCAAGCGGCGCTGGAGTCTAAATTTGGTCGTTTAGCATTTCGGCTTTCGGCATTGATTGTTTCTCTAACATCGACTGAATCTCTGGAGAAGGTACGTTCTTTGATTGGGCAAAAGGCATCTGTGGCAGCACAAGCTGAGCCAGATCTTTTAAACACCTATGCTACTGTATTGTTTGGCAATCAGAACTCTAAAACAGCACAAGAATTATGCCAGCAAATTATTTCAGAATCATTGAAACTGAATGGGTTGCGTAATTTGATTGCAGAATCTTCCAACGGCAACCCAGATGCTTTATTCCGTCGAGTGGGTATTCAGAACACACCAAATCGAACGGAGGGTTTGCCGATTTTCTACTGGCAAATCACTCTATGGGAGCTGGCGGCACGGATTGATGAAGCAACAACGGCTAATGAGTTAGCAAAATTCTGGCATCCACCAACTAAGTTGCCAAACTATTTGAACGTAAGTTGTTCGATAACGGATATCAAAAAACAAGTCAAAGGGCAACTTGAATCTCTTTTGAATCTGCAAGGTTTTGAGGGTATTTCCTTAACTGTAGAAACCAAAAATAGATTTTTTATAAAGTATCAGTATCAGTGGCTTTTCTTGTCCCCCTGGATTAGATTAAAAACTAAGTACAAACCATATCCGACTGCAGATGAGCCAACCCTACTCCTCCGTTTGATGGGCAGTGCATTTGTCGCTATTCGGCTGCTGCAAAAGTTAGCACAGGACAAGGGCAACTGGAGTCAAGTTGAATTTGCAGCTCGTTTGCTTGCTCATGCTTCAGATGTGACTGCCACAGTTTATAGGCGTTACAGAAACGATGAAGCACCTCAACTCTCTCCTCCATTAATGGGACTATTTCGGTTTGCCCAGCGGCAGATTAAGTTAGTCGGTACTGGGCAATTTGAGTCAGTCCATCCTGAAATTTTTGTCGATCTTTATGAGAAAGGAAAATCCA
>NZ_JAAHIE010000425.1:0-6473 GCF_010671945.1 Moorena sp. SIO4E2 | reverse complement strand
CCTGATCGAGACACCGGAAACGGCGGAGGCGTTGCGGGACGCCAACATCGCCGTGCACAACACCCAGTCGCTCATGAGCATGGTGCGAACCGGAAAATGGGTCACGATCCTGCCGCAGACCGTCGTCCGACTATTGCCCGAAACCCTGACGTTTCGGCGGATCAGCGGCCTCACCTGGTGAATGCGGCAGATGCTATCATCAGCAAGCGCCTATATCGTAACCGTAGTGACCCCCCAGGTATTCGTCCCTACTGGAAACAGGCTGTAGCAGAAATTACTAAAGAAATAAAAGTTGGTGCAAGAGATCCAGAACTCTGTGAAAAGTTTTTTCGTTTTCTTGAACTGTACTATCGAGGCGGTGGTTGAAGGCTAAAACTTTAAGTTGAAAGACTGAAGGCTTAACATTGAAGTTCAAAAGTTAAAATTTGCATAAAAAAATAGTTGACTAGTTAGTTTCACCTTTTTCTTTCTTCAGCTATCGCCGACGGGTCTTACAAAAACCCAAGCATCTCATCAATACCTGCTTTAATGGTTATAGAAATCCGCTGACTAAAGTTGTAGCAGTATGGGTAATTTTTACCTTATTTTTGAGGATTAAACGGTCACTTGTATTTATGTATAAAAGCAGTAAATTTACTCATTTTTCAATATAAATTAAGGTAAATTTTCCAAAACTTTATCCTTAATCCTTCATCTTTTATCCTTGATAAAACCCTACAAGGAAAGCCTAGGGTGAACATCCTTCATCTTGACCCAGTTTCAACTGCTGCAAGTGATACACCCTAGCAGTATCAGTGAGGTTATATTGCAAAGGGGTGATGCTAATGTAGTTGTCGCGAATTGCCTGAACATCAGTAGGGATATCTTGAGGTAAGTGAATATGATCGGGTTGTTCAATATCCTCAATAACTTCACCAGCTAACCAGTAATAGATTTTACCTCGGGGATCAACTCGTTTCTCAAAATTCTCGATATAACGACGAACCCCTTGACGGGTTATAGCAATACCAGCTATGTCTGAGACCTTAACAGGTGGCACGTTGACATTGAGCAATGTTGTTTTTGGTAAAGGTTGCTCTGACAGCTGATTTAGGAGAGTTTTCGCAAATGAAGCCGCTACTTGAAACTCCTTTGAGGTGTAGGTGGCTAGACTGAAGGCAATGCTGGGAATCCCTCCGATTAACCCTTCCATAGCGGCTGAGACAGTGCCAGAGTAGAGGACATCAGTACCCAGGTTAGAACCATGGTTAATCCCAGAAAGCACTAAATCTGGTGCGCTATCCATTAATGCCCACAAAGCCAGCTTTACACAGTCTGAAGGGGTTCCAGAACAAGACCAAGCAGTAACCTTGGGATGGAAGATGTTATCTATAACTTCAGCACGGATGGGCTCATGAAGGGTCAAACCGTGACCAGTTGCTGAGCGCTCTCGGTCAGGACATACTACGGTAACATTGTGCCCCGCTTCAGCGAGGGTGTTGGCAAGGGTACGTACACCAAGGGCGAAGATACCATCATCGTTGCTGATCAGCAATTTCATAGGATATGAGGCTACAGCTAAAGATAAAAGTCGCTGTTCGATTCTAATCTGAAATTGATATATTCTAAGACCATCTACCCCACTCACCTGACCATTTTTTCAGTAAAATGAAACAGTCCTGCATAAATGACAGGGGTTTCCGGTTCTTCTCTTACTAACCTAAAATTACTGATGACAAGCCTCAACGAGATTGAGACCCAACTAGCTACACTCAAAGAAGAAGCAACCATTGCGATCGCTTCTACTGATACCTTGGAACAATTGGAACAGTTGCGCATTAATTACCTAGGCAAGAAAGGGCAACTGTCTCAGATATTGCGGGGAATGGGTAAGTTAGCACCAGCAGACCGACCTAAGATTGGTGCGATCGCAAATGTTGTCAAAGAAACCCTCCAGCATAACCTAGAGCAGAGGCTCCAAGACCTGAAAGCAGCTGAAATTCAGGCAAAATTGCGCTCAGAAACCCTGGATGTGACTATGCCAGGGGTATATCGTCCCCAAGGTCGCATTCACCCTCTCAATAGCACCATTGATCGGGCATTAGATATTTTTGTTGGTTTAGGCTACACCATTGCTACTGGCCCAGAGATGGAGACAGATTACTATAACTTTGAGGCCCTTAATACTCCCCCTGACCATCCGGCGCGGGATATGCAAGATACCTTCTACTTGCCGGATGGTAATTTGCTGCGTACCCATACCTCTTCGGTACAGATTCGCTACATGGAAAACCATGAGCCACCGATTCGGATTGTGGCACCTGGTCGAGTTTATCGACGGGATACGGTAGATGCTACCCACTCGGCAGTGTTCCATCAGATAGAACTGTTGGCAGTGGATGAAGGGATAACCTTTACCGACCTCAAAGGTACCCTTAGGGAATTTTTGGAGGCAATGTTTGGGGAAGAGTTAGAAGTGCGTTTCCGTGCCAGTTATTTTCCTTTCACTGAACCTTCAGCAGAGGTGGATGTGCAGTGGAAGGGGAAATGGTTAGAAGTGATGGGTTGCGGGATGGTTGACCCCAATGTACTCAAGGCTGTAGGCTATGATCCTGAAATTTATACAGGTTTTGCTGCTGGTTTTGGAGTAGAACGTTTTGCCATGGTGCTGCACCAGATTGATGATATTCGTCGCTTGTACAACAGTGATCTGCGCTTTTTGAAGCAGTTTTAGTGTTGATTAGCGTTACTGGTAGATTCGACGAAACTATAAATTATTAATCAAAACAAACCATGACAAAGTAAACCAAAATTATCCAAAGGATAAGTTTGCTATATAGCGTTGCTTATCCTTCTGATATCGCCACGAAACTGATTCTGGGTCTTTATCCTGACTCCACTGCTTAAAATCAGGTTGATCTCTTAATTCTTGGAGTGTTGCTGGTGCTACTCCTAATCGTTGAGCTAAGTCTTGTTCACTTAGTCCTTGAAAAAATTCGCTAAGAGAATTAAATTCTGGTGAGCTCATGCCAAAACATTAAATTCCAACACATTAGAGGTTAGCTGAAAAATCAAAAATAATGCCGTACCCAAATTAAAACAGAAAAAAGCTCTCGTTATCTGCTAGATTTTACCTGTTAACTGGGTTTTTAACCAAAACTCCTGGTTCTTTCTGAATCGGTAAAGCGTCTAATACATCAGTTTGAGCGCAATACTTTAAATCTTCATGACCATTCAGCCGCAGCAGGCGTTTTCCGTGACTAGCGTGATAGAACATCTCTAGTAATTTATCTTGCCACTGGGAGTAAAGTGCGATCGCACCAATTACTTCATCATTACCAGCAATGTCATCCACTGAGTCTCCGGTTTCTTCCATAAGTCTTTGACTAATCGCCCCAGCACAAACCGTGTCTTCTAGGGAGTAGGCTCCTTCCCAACCTGACCCCACTAGCCAAATACTATCTGGTTTGTGGGTCAGTAAATACTCCACCGCTGCCACACGATTCACTAAGGCGGCGGCTAGGACTACCGGGGAATTTTGGACACGCTGTAAGGCACGGGTACCGTTGGTGGTACTGATGAATAGTCTCCTGCCCTGTACTCGCTCAGGTGTGCAAATCAAGGGCGAGTTACCCAGATCACAGCCCTCTACCATTTTACCACCCCTTTCCCCAGCTCTTAGCCGTTTGTCAGTGGGCCATTGTTCACTGATTTCCATTAACTGGTCAATATCACTGAACACTTGAACGGCTTCAGCACCAGCATTCAAAGCTGTAGCCATGGTAGTCGTGGCTCGCAGGACATCAATTGCGATCGCACAGTCTGGCAAGGTGTCTGTGGGAGTTTCTTCCGGGGTGTGGTAGATAGATAGCTTCACGGCTTGGATATAGTTGTTTTTTGGACTGCTGAAATTTTCGTTGACATAACCAGCCTCATTAATCTTGAAGATTAAACCAGTCAGCCTAATGGCATCCCAATTTATCGGGCACGACAGCCACAAATTATAGTATATTAGTTAGTCGGTTAAATCAAGGTGCCTCTTCGTTAAAGCCTGGTAATTCCCGGCAATTTCCCGGATTACAACCGCGAAGATGCAGACTCAGGATTGATTTCCTACGTTGGTTTGGTCAGGATCCCCGGGGGTGACCTCCAGCTCCCGGCTCTATCGCTAGCTACTAAGGAAAGGCAAAATGTGTGGTTAGCCTAACAAGCCATTATAACATTGTCGTTCGCGTAGCGGGACGAAGTCCGGAACACATTACCAAATTGAGATGCACTAAAAATGCCAAATTATGTATTTGTTATTGACACAAACAAACAACCACTAAACCCAATTTACCCGAAGAAAGCACGCCGGTTGTTAGACAAAGGTAAAGCTGCGGTTTTCAGGATGTATCCTTTCACGATCATCTTAAAGACTGCGATTCGGCAAAGCCGACGCTGCGCGAACGATAATCCAGTTATCTCATCTTGTCAAATAAAGATTGACCCTGGTAGTAAGGTAACTGGATTTGCCCTAGTTCAAAACAACCAAGTTATTTAGGGTATGGAATTAGAACACAGAGGAGGATTAATCAAGAAAAAACTAGAGTCTAGAAGAGCTGCAAGACGTGGAAGACGTAACCGTCATACCCGATACAGAAAGCCACGATTTCTTAACCGTAGATGTCCAGAGGGATGGCTTTCACCTAGCCTAGAGCACAGGGTGTTGACTATTGAAACTTGGGTAAAACGACTAATTAAATTTTGTCCTGTCAATGAGATTTGGGTCGAAAAAGTCAAGTTTGACACCCAAAAGATGCAAAATCCTGAAATCAATGGCACTGAGTACCAGCAAGGGGAACTAGCTGGTTATGAAGTTAGGGAGTACTTACTTGAAAAATGGGGGAGATAATGCACTTATTGTGGTAAGCAGTCCGGTAGTGATAAATAAGTAGTGATAGAATATTATATTGACATTAAATAATGCATTTTTTTATGTAAAAATAGTAATTTTGATATCATTAATTAGTAGCTTTTATTGTTTAAATAATAAAAGCTACTAATTAAAAAATATTTAAAAAACTGCTAAACTTTTGTTATAAAAAACGTTATCAAGTTATCAATACACCATCGTAAGAATGAATACAGTCTCAGATTTAATAACGCGACCCAATTGCCCTTACTGCAATTGTGAGCGAACAGTGAAAAAGCGATGCAGAGGTGCGACCCGTGGCGAATTTAATTACGGGTCAAACGCACCATTACGGTCTTGGGGAGCCAGTGCGGTCTTGGGGGTTCCCCCCATGAGCAACTGGCGTGGTTTCCCCCATGAGCGACTGCATCAAGACATGGAAGCACTCATAATAAAAAGCAAAAATATCTCTGTTTCTCTTGGTGCGCATTCACGCTTTTCGGGGAACCCGACCGGGGTCGCACCGCAAAAACTGTAAGAGACAGTTTGTAAAAAATCCGACAAAAAAAACGATATCCTTGTCGATCAAAAAGAGAATCGATTACCTATTACTTGAGAAAATATATGCAAGCCGGTATTGCTCGAACAGTTGGAGTTTCAAAAACATGGCTCCAGAATTATGTTAATAAGAAATATGCGGAAACCCCCCGAAAAATAAAGGTTTCAGAAAAACCGTGCATGTAAGATGTCCATTCTCTTGGTGCGCGTTCCCTAGGTCGGGTTTCCCGACCGGGGTCGCACCGCTGAATGTGATGAAATGTGGTCTTTTGTTAAAGCGATGCAGCGCGGTCTTGGGGGTTCCCCCGGAGACGAAACCTGATTACGTTGAGCCTTTATGGTTGGTAGGTTATGCAAAAAAGGGTTAAAACTTGAGGCGCGACCCCGTAATTTAATTCTTCACGCGGAAAGCGCGCCTCCATTGATTAAGGCGAGCCTGTCTTACGGTAACTTCAAACCATGAGCGACTGCATCAAGACAAAAAAAGATAATAAACAATGGATTTGGTTGGCCATTGGCCGTTGGCCACGCTACGCGAACGATGGCCGTTGGCCACGCTACGCGAACAAGAAACTAAAGAAATTGTTGGATTTTATCTTGGAGATCGTAGTCGAGAATCAGCAATCAAGGATGTTTGTCTAGAATTAGTAACCGAATTAATGAAATTAAATCCTAATAAGCGAAAGTATTATCAACGAGGTCTAAGGGCTAGATTACTTATAGAGTCTGCGTTTTAGCTTATTTCGTCGCCCCCTCAGCTATTAACGATGCAGGTTGGTATCAGTTTAGGAAATGGTTAGAGCATTTTGGCAAGAAGTTTGGTAGAGTCACGGTTGCAGTGAATCCTGCCTATACGAGTCAAAATTGCTCAGAATGCGGCGAGGTAGTCAAGAAGTCGCTATCAACTAGGACTCACGTCTGCAAATGTGGTTGTAAATTAGACCGAGACCACAACGCCGCAGTCAACATCCTGAAAAAAGCCTTGGGTACGGTGGGGCACACCGGAACCTGGATCATCGATCCGAACACTTCGGGAGATTTA
>NZ_JAAHIE010000424.1:0-6494 GCF_010671945.1 Moorena sp. SIO4E2 | reverse complement strand
TTGAATGAAATGAATGAAATTAAATTCCGGAGGAATAAGTAGGTGCTAGAAAAGTTAAACGAGATTAAATCAACTCTAAAAGATATAGGTGAAAAAGTTGATCAGATAGCTGATAAAGTCGAGGCTGGGGTAAAGCCAAAATTTAAGTGTAATGTTGATCATAACAACATTAATGTTAAAGAGCATAACAGCTGTTATGACAAAGTCAAAGAACTTGGCTATAAGCAGTTGATTGTAGAAAATGATGGTTGTATTGGAGCCCCCAATCTATATCGGTATAAAGTTCTTGATAACGACGAAAATAAAGTCGCTGAATTTTATACATTAAAAGGGATAAAGGACTATTTGAATAAACAAAATAAAAACGCTTAAGTCTGTGATAGTCTTGATTGTAAATTGGTGATGATTTGTCGTTTCAGGAGTTTTGCATCTACAGTTTAATCAAGAGTTTAATCAAGAAATACGGACATTTTTAATTCAGGGGTTTTGCATCTACAGTTTAATCAAGAGTTTAATCAAGAAATACGGACATTTTTAATTCACTGGACTTTAGAGTAAATTTTGGGTTTTAACGAAACTTGATAAAAAGTAATTAGGAATAGAAACCAATGCCTCAAGCACCAAAGAGTGTTTGAGATAGTCTTGAGCGATTTAATTATTTGTCTTTTTTGCCGAGTTTGGATTAGGGCTGCGTTATCGAAACTTTTCAACTCGTCTTGTGTACACAAAATTCCATCATAGCACTGCCTGAGCACAAGTGGTTTAAAAATTGTTGTAATAACTATTTATCAAGGGTTTCAGTTGAGTAAGTCAATGTGACTACTCAAGGGAAGCCAAGGGGTGCATCTCATTTTTGCTGTTTGACACGGTGGTGCGTTACGGGGCGGGCTATCCAAACCCTGACTACGAGGCGAAAAATGAAGGCTCCCCTAACACACCCTGTCTTGATGCAGTCGCTCATGGGGGAAACCCCCAAGACCGCGCTGCATCGCTACGCAAAATTTTCAAATATGAGATGCAGGGAAGCCAAGTTTCTGGTGAACGAGAATTAGTCTAAACTCCAGTGATAAAGATCAGAGCAAAAGTTGATTTATATCACAAACACTTACTGAAACTCTATTTACATTGAATGAATGAAATTCAATTCCGGATAAATAAGTAAATGCAAGAAGACTTAAACGATATTAAATCAAGGGTAAAATCTCTAGAGGAAAAAATTGATCAGAAAGCTGATAAAGTCGAGGCTGAGGTCAAGCCAAAATTTAAGTGTAATGTTGATTATAACAAAATTGATGTTGAAGAGCATAACAGCTGTTATGATAAACTCAAAGAACTTGGCTATGATTTAGTTATGGAAAATGATGGTTGTATTGGCCCCCCAGGTCAATATCGGTATAAAGTTCTTGATAACGACGGAAAAAAAGTCAAGGAATTTTATAAATTAGAAGGAATCAAGGAGTTTATAAAAAAAGAAGAAAAACGCTTTATCTCATAATATTGATTTCAAATTGGTCATAATTTGTCTTTTCAGGAGTTTTGCATCTACAGTTTAATCAATATTTTAATCAATAAATATGGACATTTTTAATTCAGGAGTTTTGCATCTACAGTTGTATCATAGAACATAACCCTTACCTTAAATCATTAGGTCCTAGTCCAAAGTCATCACTTAATTCAACCCACATCATTTCTAATTATGAAATAATTTCAACCATAAAGATTGCCGACCCTAGACACACTACGCACGAGCTTTTGCTGCTCCTGTTTTTGTTTCTCATCCCCACTATCATTAATAATCACTAGGATAGTAGAAATCTGATTAACATCAGAAGCATCAGGACAAGAGATAATACATAGATTTACACTGTGTTCTGCTTGAGTATTATGGGATACTAAGGTTTGAGCTGAATAATCTTGCCGACGTTCTTCTTCAGTCTTGGCAGCTAATGCTACATCGAACCATTGGGAAAAATTGCCCTCTTTAATGTGGAGCAAGTCCCGTAAAGACTTCTCCTCAATATCTTTCAAACCAATCAAATCTTTAGCGTGATCATTGGCAAGGATAATCTGACCAGTTTTATTGGTAAAAATTACACCACTGGATACATTAAAGACCAAATCTCGCTGCTCTAGCTGTTGTTGCTTGACTTTACTAAATAGCTTGGCATTTTGGAGCGCTACACCCGCTTGAATATTAAATGCTTCCATCAAGTCTTGATCCCTGCGATCAAAACTTGCCTTCCAGCAATCGGGAGGGTTTGGCCAATCGGCGGGATTGTATGGGGGAAAATTGCCCTGTTTCTTTTTATTGACTAATTGGGTAACAGCAATTAATTGATTATCAACATTAAACACAGGCATCCCTAACAAACTACAGGTGCGATAACCGGTTTGACTATCAGTTTGTTTGGCAGTTTCTGAATTGGGATGGTCATAGAGATCAAACGGAATTATCAGTGGCTGTTTAGTGGTAACAACTTGACCAGCAAAGCCAGCTCCTTTGGGAATCCGAATTTCTTTTAATGTGCCATCAGCAACCGTAATTTTTGTCCATAATTCATCCTGTTCCTCATCTAACATCCAGACTGTGCTGCGATCAGCAGACATTAGCTCTTGAGCCTGATTCATTACTTTATTCAAAGTTTCTTCTAGATCCAAGCTACTTTTACCCAGAGATTGTGTCGCATTTATCAATGCTGAAGCTATTCGTTGTTTCTGAGCTGCTTTATAAAATAACCGAGAGGATTTAAGAATCATTTGAATCGAGCGGGCGAATTGCGCAAAAAGTTTTTCATCCTCTGGTGTAAAGCCTTTTAAATCAATTTTATCAGCTAAGGGCGCGTCTAAAACTGGCGGTTGTTTTAACTTATTTAGTAATTGGACAACAGCCACTAAATCTCCTTTATCATCTAGTAAGGGTAAAGCCAGCATGGTATAAGTACGGTATCCAGTTTTGGTATCCCATTCCTTAGCAGTATTAGAACGGGTATCGTTATATAAATCGTAAGGAATATTGACAGTTTTCTTAGTTTGAGCAACATAACCAGCAATCCCTTTATCCGCAGGCATCCGAATCTCTTCTGAGTCTCCTCCTTCACCCTTTGCCACAATTGACCAGAGTTCATTTTTGGCTTCATCTAATAAAAAAATAGTCGTGCGATCTGCCTGTAGTATCTCGCCAGTTTTGAAGGTGATAGACCGTAACATTTCATTGAAAATGGAATCAAACCCTTCTCGGTCTAGCAGAGTATCCATCATGGATAAGGTTTGATTAAAAACTCCTAAGTCCAATTCAAGGTTGGAAACAATATATTTGAAACTTTCTGGGGTCAGGTGTTCAAGAGACTCATAGATAGTTTCCTTAGTGGTAGCCGCTAGGGCTGGATTAAGTTTCCCTTGTCGTCTGGCTTCTGAATACCGTTGAATTTCTTCTAACGCCTTTTTAAATTCTCGCTTTTCCCATTCTTGGCTAGTGGTCAAAAACTGATAATCTTGATGGCTTAAGCTTTTACCCAGGGCCCATCTTAATGCATCCTGTAACTGTTGTCCTCGCAGAAGACAGGATGTATCCTGACAATCGGAGTCTAACCAAGCAGCAATTTCATTACTATACGGTCGCAAATTTGCTAACTCTTTATCTACCCAATTTTGGTTAAAAACAGCTTGATAAATACGGTTATAAATTATTAATTTTACTTGCTGCTCAACCACTAATCCCGATAGCCGCAATTCTATTTGTTCAGAACTGTCATCAGAAGCAATTTCTCCCCGTTGCAGAATTTGCTGATACAATCCCAGTAATCGCCCAGCCCGTTGCTCATTCTTAATAAGACGATCGCGAATAGTTTTAATATGCTCCGGATTATCATGGGATTTCCAATCATCAATCACTTGCGATCGCACTAATTGGTCAACCCACTCTGCATCACCACCTGTTGGGATAGTAGATACAGAATCCAACAAGAGTTTACAAAGCTTTTGGGTCAGAAAAGGTTGACCTCCACTCCAGTACAAGACCTGTTTCAGGACATCTTGGGGATTACTAATTTTTCCTTGTAATCCTTGCGCTAATCCCTGTGCTTCGTGCAACTGAAAGCCATATAGCTGAATCGCCTGACCAATATTAAAGGGTGTGCGTTTTTTATCTTGAATTAAATCTGATGGTGTTGCTACTCCAAGTAGCGCAAACGTAAGGCGTTGGTAGTCTGACTTATCCACACGTTGGTTATAGCAGGCACGAATAAAAGCGAAAAAATCATCAGTGGGGAAATCGAGGCTAAGAACGCTATCAATTTCATCAATAAAAATTACAATATTTTGAGTAACTTGCTGGAGCAAAACCTCTTCAAGAAATTCTCTCAATCGCCGCACCGCAAATATCATTTCTCGCTCGCGCCACCAAGTGCGTAAATTAATATCTAGGTCGAAGTCTCTAGCCAGAGAGCGGACAATATTGGCATACCATTGATCGAGAGTGACATGCTGAGTACCATCCATGGATAAATCAATTACTGCACAGGCAACCCCATCTGCTTCAAGCCGACGCATTACTTGCACTCGTAAGCTAGATTTTCCAGTCTGTCTTGAGTTCAATACATAACAAAACTGTCCAGCCTTCAATCCTTCATATAAATCATTATCTGCTTGTCGCTTCACATAGGTAAGAGCATCGGCTGGTAAAGTCCCTGAGTATATATATTCGTAGGTCATTTTAGTTGTTAACTTTTGTTCGCGTAGCGTGGCCTATTGGCCAAGGTTGACAGTTGTTCGCCTTTGGCGTTCGGTTTAGGGTAGGTTGACAGTTGAATGTTGACAGTTGTTCGCGTAGCGTGGCCTATTGGCCAAGGTTGTTCGCGTAGCGTGGCCTATTGGCCAAGGTTGTTCGCGTAGCGTGGCCAATAGGCCAAGGTTGTTCGCGTAGCGTGGCCAATAGGCCAAGGTTGTTCGCCTTTGGCGTTCGGTTTAGGGTAGGTTTAAGGTTTAAGGTTTAAGGTTTAAAATTTAAGGTTGTTCGCGTAGCGTGGCCTATTGGCCAAGGTTGTTGGCCTTAGGCGTTCCCTTCGGGTAGGTTGTTCGCCCTAGGCATTCGGTATAGGGTTGGTTTAAGGTTTAAGGTTATATGAAGTATGGATTCTGAACTGACCCACTCAGCACTCAGGCTCAAGCCGCTGCCAAAGGCGATCGCAAAAATACTTGTGATATAAATCACAGCGAGGCATGACGCTATTCCCTTGCAACTTTACTAACCCCATGCTATATAACTTAAAGGCTTGCTCCGATGGGATAGTTACCCAGCTGTGTGCTTGAACCACTTTCTCCAACGCAGTTTCCAATTCTGGAGACTGTTTGAGATTTCCTAGGTGGCGTCGCAGATGGTCACTGAATGGTCCGGCTTCTGTGGGTGCCACCTCTAACAGTTGCGCTAGGGTAATCTGATGATATTTAATATAAGCTAAACCTTTGCGCAACAGATAAGGATGTCCTCCCACCATCGCCATCAGTTCCTCCACTTCTCTGGGATTCCCATCCAGTCCATAACGTCTGACTAACTCCTGTACTTGCTCTGTGCTAAACTCTGGCAACTCAATTTCCCATCCGACATTAGCCAGTGGTGAGTGATTGATATCCAAGGAGCTATAAATTTCTGTAGAATGTACTATCACCAACCGGAGTTTTTTCCAGATAGCGCTACTGCGATCGCCCCGCCTAGCGATGTCATACCAACCACGGAGAAGGCGACAAAAATCATCAGCAATAAAGGGGTGTTCAAACACCAGATCAACTTTATCTATAACGAGTACTATCTGGCTTTCAATTTCTGCCAATAAATACTCCTGAAAGTAATCTGTGGTGTTACTATTACATCCAAAAATATCATCCCAATACTCATCCAACTTATTTGACAGCCCTAGAGTCTGACCAACTCTGGCACAGAACCACCGTGAGAATTTGCCGAGGTCCCTATAGACGGTACTATCGGCTAACTCAAAGCTTAAGGTCACAGCTTGATAACCTTGCTGCCTGAGCTCAGCCAGAACTCGTTCAATCAGGGAGGTTTTACCCATCTGCTGGGGTGCTTTGATCCGAATTAGAGCACCAGGCTTGACAATTGCCTCTAACAACTGATCTTCATAAGGAATGCGCTTGACATAAAAGTCAGCATAGAGAGGAACTGGCTTTTGTTGCCCTTCTGACTCTGGCATCGGTGGGACGATGAAAGATTTATATTTACTTAATAACTCTGGATTGACTAACTTAGGCTGATATTCACTAAATAAGTCAATTAACTGATTTCGGAGTGAGTAGTGTTCACCTGGTGCATTCCTCAGCTCAAATTTCTCGCACAGCTGCTGCACATGTTTTCTGACAGTAGCTTCTGTGATGTGTAGGGCCAAAGCGATCGCTTGATCGCTTTGGCCCGCTAACATTTTCTTCAAGACCTCTCGTTTACGAGGTGTTAGCTGATCAAATGCTACAGTCAAATCTAGTTGATT
>NZ_JAAHIE010000423.1:0-6496 GCF_010671945.1 Moorena sp. SIO4E2 | reverse complement strand
ACTCGCGCTTTGCATCAAGACAGGGACAAGAGTTTCAGGTTTTTTGTCCTGATTTAATAAAAGGTCGTAATAGTACCACTTTAATAGAAGTTTATTGATCACTGACACACCTATCCGGACTTAATCGATAAATCTTGAAAATGTTAAAGTACGAGGCTCCTAGCAGAGCCTAACTTTAGGATAGGCTGTAGCAAAATGAGTAACGTTTTTCAGTATACCTGTGGTTATCTTTCGGATATTGATCATGTGATTCAACCTCAGGCTAAGAGCTATCAAAAAAGTGCCCTTACCACCCTTGACCTTGGGCTGCTCACTGAGACCAAACTGAGCCTACCAATAGGACTTACGCAGAAACCCCTTTTATTAAAGTAATTACAGCGATTTCAGCCTTTTAATTATAGCAGTTTTAATTCCTTGAAGTACTTTGCTTATCCTTTTAATGCAGAGGGCAGAAGGCATTTGGCAGCAATATAGCGCTACGCTTAGCGTCAGAAGTCAGAAGTCAGAAGTCATAAGTAAGCGATTACTTACGTTTCGGAGTTTAGGAGCGATGCAGAGGTGCGACCCGTGGCGAATTTCATTCTTAATGCGGAAAACGCACCATTACGGTCTTGGGAAGGCAGCGCGGTCTTGGGGGTCTCCCCCATGAGCGACTGCCGTGGTTTCCCCCATGAGCGACTGCATCAAGACAATGTCCTAATCTGAATGCGTAGTGCTATACAAGAATGTCTGAAAGGCAATCAGCGCCAATAAATACTGTACCTCATATATTTTATAAAGGCTATATTTTTAAACTTTTTAATGGCATTAATTTTAAATATAATTAGATAATTATGATTCTTAATTAATCCCATTTATCTACCATAATTTTCAAATTTTAATCACCATTTTTATTTTTTTAAATTAATTTAAATTAATATATTTAAATACATTATTAATCCGGAATTAAACCCATCGTCAAAAAAAAACTCAATAAAAGTATCGAAAAATGCAGCCATATATTACCAATTATATAGGACAAGATACCGATAACATTATAGAAAAGCCAATCCAAGACTATCTGCCACAACTATTGACCAAAATCGAATCGGCTTTGTTAGCAAATCCGTTAGTTGACGACTGTGTTGTCCTGGAGAGGAAAATTACAGAAGAAAAGAAAAAAATAGCCCTCAGAGACAATTGTAGTTTTTTGCCTATTATTGCCTATGTAGTCTCAGCTGGATCACCTTCATCAGAACAACTGCGATCGCTCCTGCAAGGGGTCGTGTCAGACACCATCTCAGACACTCTGCTATCTAGTGGTGAACCAAAATTTGGTGAACCAAAAGTCCCCCTAATTATTGTTCCGGTAACTACCTTGCCCCTAACTCCCACAGGTGAGATAGATCAACAAGCACTAGCTTCTGTAGAAATAATTGATACCGACTTAGTGCAGCAATGGGAAGAGCAGCTACAGTCATATAGTTATGGAGGGGCAGAAATCAAGGAAGTCGCCGTAGTTCTACAAGACTACACCCAGCCCGACACACCCCTACATCTATTAGACCTACTTCCAGCCTCCACCGAAACTAGTCCAAAGCCAGAATTATCAAAAGCCAAACCCCTACCGAGGGATTACTCCAAGGCATCTTCCGACGATTGCGTTCCCGTAGCAGCTCGTACCGAGCATCCCGTAGCGGCTCAGGGGGAGCATCGCTCAAATTCCACCCCATCAAAACCCGCCATCAGTCATGGTGAAGCGCTACAGTTACCAACAGATATCTCAACTCTCTCCCAAGCGCTACTAAAAACTGCAAGGGTTGCGCCGGAGCAAGGGATTATCTATCTCGACTCTGATAGTCAGGGAAATACTCACCAAAACTATCAATCTTACCCAGCTCTCCTCAAAGAAGCACAGCGGATTCTTGGTGGCTTAAGAAAACTAAATCTAAAGCCTCAAGACAAAGTAATCTTCCAATTTGACCAAAATCAAGACTTCATTCCAACCTTCTGGGCTTGTATTTTGGGCGGTTTTGTCCCAGTCCCAATTGCGATCGCACCGACCTATGAGTCATCTAACAGTACCGTCAATAAGCTGTGCAATGCCTGGAAAATGCTAGAGCAACCGGTCATCCTAACCAGTGATACCCTTGCTCCAGCAATCCGTGCTTTATGCTTTCGCGTAGCGGCTCCTACCGAGCATCCCTTGCCCAAAAAAGAAATTTTAATTGAAACCGTAGACAACTTCCGCTCATCTGAGCCTGACCTAAATTACTATCACAGCCAACCGGATGATTTAGCAATATTGTTACTGACCTCTGGAAGTACAGGAATGCCTAAAGGCGTCAGGTTGACCCATGCCAATTTAATTAATAATGTCGCCGCCAGTGCCCAGAGGAATAATCTGACCCAGGATGATATCTCCTTGAACTGGCTTAATTTAGACCATGTTGGCTCTCTGGTACGCTGTTGTATTCGGGATGTCTATGTCGGTAACCTGCAAATCCATGCTCCCGCTAAAGCTTTCTTGGAAAATCCCCTCAATTGGTTGGATTGGATTGAAAACTATCGGGTTACCTTGGCCTGGGCTCCTAATTTTGCCCTAGGTTTGATAAATCAGAAAATAAATCAGAAATCCGTTGCGAACAGCCACCGGAAATGGGATTTATCTTCCCTCAAATCTGTATTAAGTGTGGCTGAGCCGATTGTACCTCAAACTGCAAAGCGATTCTTGCAGTTGCTTTCTCCCCATGGGTTATCCGTCAATGTCATGCATTCAGCTTGGGGAATGTCTGAAACCTGTGCTGCTGTGGTATTTTCCCATCGGTACTTGTTGAATTTACCGTCGGATAACCAGTCTGTTAACCACTCTGTTGTAGAAGTTGGCAGACCTGTGCCTGGCTTTTCTGTGCGGATTGTGGATGCACTCGGACAAATAGTTGAAGAAGATACAGTGGGTCAGGTACAGATTTCTGGTCCGATGGTGAGTGATGGTTATTACCAGAATCCTGAGCTAAATCGAGAAGCCTTTACACCGGATGGATGGTTAAAAACGGGAGATAATGGTGTACTGCGTGACGGACGTCTCACGATTACCGGTCGAGAAAAAGATGTCATTATTATTAATGGTCTCAATCACTATAGTTATGAAATCGAAGCAGTGGTTGAGCAGGTAGAGGGGGTGATTCCCTCTTACACAGCAGCTTGCGGAATTCGACAACCAAGTAAAGATACTGACCAATTGGTCATTTTATTCCATACTGATTGGTCTGAGGATGACCAGTTAACCCCATTACTCCAGGACATCTCCACTGAGGTGGTTAGCAAACTAGGGGTGAGTCCGAGTTATCTTATTCCTCTACCAAAAGAGGCAATCCCCAAGAGTTCGATTGGGAAAATTTTGCGATCGCAACTCAAGGAGCAGTTTAAGGCTGGTGAATTTGACCCGATTCTCAAACAAGTTGATTGTCTTCTGGGTAATGAGAATACCCTTCCAGACTGGTTTTATCGTAAAGTTTGGCATCGAAAAGAAGCAGTAACCTTAGGTAGGACACCTACAAATGGTCGAACTCTGATATTTCTAGACTCCTTGGGATTAGGAGAAGTATTGTGCTCCAAGCTAGGTAAAGACCAATGTGTAGCAGTGGAACCCGGAGCCCCCGGAGCCGATTTTTTGCGACTTACAGGTGCCAAACTTACAGATGCCCAACTTACAGGCAACCGCTATTCTATTGACCCCACCAATCCTGATCACTATCAGCAATTACTGAAGTCGTTGGTGGAAACCGACCAACCCATCCCACAGATTCTCCATTTGTGGACCTATGACGAGTATCGGGGAGAAATTGAGTCATCCGAAGCACTAGAACAAGCTCAGAATCAGGGGACTTACAGTCTACTATTTTTAATTCAGGCTTTGGATGGTTTGAAGTCACAGTTGAATTCACCCTTGAGAATTCTCAATTCAGAAGTCCAGTTGACTGTGGTTTCTAGCTATACACAGCCTACCTCGCCCCAGGATGACATTGCCTATGAGAAAAGTCCGATTCTGGGTCTGATCAAAACCTGTCCGAGAGAACTGCCTTGGCTGAACTGTCGCCATATCGATATACCTGTGGATGACCACCACATTAATGGGTTTCATATCCTGCGGGAAATGGCTGTATGTCAGAAAGAGCGAGAAGTAGCATACCGCAATCGCAACCGTTTGGTGCCCTTACTCGAAAAAGCTGACCTACCCCAACTCGAAAAACAGGAATTGCCCTTTAAGCAAAAGGGAATGTATTTGATTAGTGGGGGTTTGGGAGGGATTGGAGTAGAAATTGCTAAATTTCTCCTAAACCACTATCAAGCTCGTCTGCTTTTAGTTGGTCGAACCCCCTTACCAGAGCCGAGTACCAAAGGAAACCATTTAAAGGATGGAAATGGGTTCGCACCTGCCGTCAGAGCCTATCAAAACCTAGAGCAACTGGCCGAGCAACTGGGAGGAGAGATACGCTACGAGGCCGTGGATATTTGTGATTTAGCTCAGTTGCAACAGGTGGTTGAACGAGCCCAGTCTGACTGGCAAGCAAACCTTCAAGGGGTCATTCATTTGGCTGGAATTGCCCCAGAACATTTTTTAGTAGAGGAAACCCGCAACAGTTTTGCTGCTACACTTCGTCCCAAGCTTTTAGGGTCGTGGGTACTGCATCAACTAATTAAAGATAAGCCAGACAGTGTTTTTATCAGCCTTTCTTCCGTGCTAGCCTTCTTTGGGGGAGCGACAATTGGTGCTTATGCTGCCGCTAATAATTTTCTAGAGTGCTTCTGCTACTACCAGCGGCACAAGACCTTGGTGCGCAGCTACTGCTATGGCTCAAGCACATGGGTTGAGACCACCCTCAATCGGAGTAAACAGATTAGGGAGTCCCGTCGTGCCTTAGGTCAGTACGGAATTTTCAACCAACAGGGAATCAATTCTATTCTCGCTGGGCTGCACCACGACCAACACTCCCTGATTTTGGGTTTGGATGGCAGCAATCCCTATGTTAGACGATACACCCAACAGCCACCATACCATCGGCAGCGGGTATCGGTATATTTCACGGCGGTTACAGAACTATCTGTTGCTCAGTTGCAGAGGTTAGAGGCATTCGTTCCCTTTGGAACCTCTATCACCCCTAAGTTTCAGCAACTCCAAGCTATGCCCCTAACTCCCGCAGGTGAAATCGACCGAGAGCAGTTGATTTCACCAAGCAAAGACACTGAAAACGTCTTGCCAGTAACTGATATAGAGCGTCAACTGGCTAGCATTTGGCAGAAGGTGTTGGGAGTTTCCCAGATTGGCATCGATGACAACTTCTTCGGGTTAGGAGGAAATTCCCTCCTAGCTGTGCAGCTATCTGGTGAGATTGAGAAGACCTTCGGCAAACAACTGCCCCTAGCTGCTCTATTCCAAGCACCAACCATCAAGCAACTCGCTCACCTTCTGTGCCAGTCAGAATGGTCATCCTCTTGGTTTTCCCTAGTGCCCATTCAACCTAGTGGTTCCAAGCCAGTTCTGTTTGCGATTCACATCCTTGGGGAAGGGTTGATATACTACCGCGATTTGGTACGTTATCTTGGTTGGGACTATCCAGTTTATGGACTAAGTTATGGACTAGCAGCGGCTACTAACGCCAACAACATCAATACCAAACCGGGTATAGGTAATGGACTCAAGGAGTTAGCCGCTCACTACATTGAAGAAATGCGAAGGTTTCAACCCGAAGGGCCTTATTTTCTACAAGGGGTATCCCTCGGAGGTCAAATCGCCTTTGAAATGGCTAAGCAGCTTGATGCTCAAGGTCAGACTGTAGCAATTGTTGCCTTGTTTGATAGCTATGCTATTGGTTATCAGTGGAAGCCCTACGAAAATACCACTGTCTTACAACGGTACACTTTATTTTGGATACAAAAACTACAAACTTATTGGAATAACCTTTGGAGACTTGAACCTGACAAAAGGCGAGCTTACTTGTCTGAGAGAATCAGAGCGTTTGTCAGACATTATAAATCTGGAGCATACAAACGGCAATTCCAGTGGTTTGCTAAAAAGTCTAACTTATCTACCGAACCTGGTTTAGCAAACCCTAATTTGGTTGATGCCATCTCAGATATCCAAAATGTTAACTACGAGACTCAAGCATCTGAGCTGTCATCAGTCTACCCAGGGAAAATAACTCTCTTTCGAGCTAAACAGCAACCTCCAGGACATTACCATGACCCTCTTAATGGTTGGGATGGTATGGCAGCTTCTGGCATTGAAGTTCACCATATTCCTGGTGATCATATCTCAATGATGCTAGAACCCAATGTCCGGGTTTTGGCTGAAAAATTGAAAGCTTGTTTAGCTGTCCGGCAAAATTCATCCCACACCTAATGCTACGCATTAGGTGTGGGATGAATTTTGCACAGGGTATTATAAAATTGCTATAATATATGTACTGATAAACAAAGCCGTTCGCGTAGCGTGGCCTACGGCCTTAAATGCTGG
>NZ_JAAHIE010000422.1:0-6504 GCF_010671945.1 Moorena sp. SIO4E2 | reverse complement strand
AATTTATTTATAATCATTACAATAATCATTAAATGACCACAATAACTTCACTTTTTTATCCATGTCACGAAAATTTCGCCAAAACTTCAAAAAACAACCTGCTCAGCACACCTTGAAAGGGTCTCGTCAAGCAGTAATCTATAGTATGCAAATGCTTTATTCACTAGGCTATGCGGAGATAGCGGAATGGACCCCTCTGGAGCCGACCGACGTTCCCGGGGAAGTGATAACTACAATAACCAAGTATTGGTTGTTGCCGTAACACCTTGTCTTGATGCAGTCGCTCATGGGGGAAACCACGGCAGTCGCTCATGGGGGGAACCCCCAAGACCGCGCTGCCTCCCCAAGACCGCGCTGCATCGCTAAACTTCTAGGGGGGTTTCCCCCCCTGGCAAAGTTCAATCAGATCGAATCACATCAAGTTCGGTTTGGGAACTCAGTGACATAGCGATTTCAAGGAACTTATTGTGGAGTTTAAATAGCCGTGGATATTATTTCTACGGCTATTTTTTTTATTTTTAAGACTTATCGGTAATTTAGAATTTAAAATTTAGAATGTAGGGTGCGTTAGGGGCGGGCTTGCCCTCATTTTTAACTTCGAGCGCCAGTATTGGAATAGCCCGCACCGTAACGCACCACCAAGTAGAAGTTAGAAGTTAGAAGTTAGAAGTTAGAAGTTAGAAGTTAGAAGTTAGAAGTTAGAAGTTAGAAGTTAGAAGTTAGAAGTTAGAAGTTAGAAGTTAGAATTTAGAATGTAGGGTGCGTTAGGGGCGGGCTTGCCCTCATTTTTAACTTCGAGCGCCAGTATTGGAATAGCCCGCACCGTAACGCACCACCAAGTAGAAGTTATAATTTAAAAGTTATAATTTAGAAGTTAGAAGTTAGAATTAGGAATCGGGAATTGGGCTCTCCATGAGCGACTGCATCAAGACATGAGAAAAGTTCCTCTGGTCAGGAAAATTTGCAGAGACTTTAGATTTATTTAGTTTGAGCCGGTGGTGCGTTACGGGGTGGGCTATTTCAACGCTGGCAAAGAGGCGGAAAATCAGGGCAATCCCACCCCTAACGCACCCTACGCAACTATTTTAGAATTTTTTGGTATATTTAAAAACTTTCAAAAAAAGAGTTTTCAAGCGATAGCTAACTTTGGCAAGACTCCAGTTACGACCTGCTAAAGGCCAGGTTAACTCACACAGAGTTCCTTGGGGAGAAAGAGGCTCTCGCTTAAATGTTCCTCCTAGTTGTTTCGCCAGAGCTTTAGCTTGCTGTGTTCCTCGGTTTTCAGAAGATGAACAGATGCCAGAGCCATTATCTTTAACACTCAGAGTGTACCGGTTCTCATGTAGCTTACCAGTCGCACTAAGACGAGTTACTCCTTTAGCATGTTTCCCGACATTGTACAAAGCTTCTTCGAGAAACTGACAGAGTTCTCGATTTTGCTCAATAGTTAAATATTGTTCCGGGATCTCCTCAAATTTAAGGGCTTTAACCTTAAGGGTATTAAAATGAGGAAGATGCCGTTCCAGCGTATCTCTACAGACTTCATAGAACAGCTTACTTATTGGATGCTTCAATGACAGTTTTAGGTTACTTCCTAGACGGATAGTTTCTTCTTGAGTCAGAGTTTCTTGTTTGAGGTAGTCTGCAATTTCCCAGATGTCATCCTTGATAGTTTTAAGTTTCAACAGTAATTCATCTTCTGGCAAATCCTGGTTTTGAATGCGCGTAATAGTGTAGGCTAGTGTTTGCATTGGGCCATTATGAATGATATTAAATGTTTCATCAATAGTCCGTTGGCGCACATTGATCTGAGACCTCAAAGCCTGGTCATAGTGATAGAAAGCAGGAAATAGTAAACTATTTATGACTAAAATTAACAACGCTGGTGCTACTGGAATCCACCAGCCCCAAACTAGGAACACATAACCAACTCCAACTAGTCCAAAGCTGGCAACCCCAACACCAAACAGATTTTTGAATGGGGATTGAGTCAGCCGACCAAGACCAATGGCCAGAAAACCCCAACCTAAAATCCATAGATATTCCCAGGGATCTGACCAAGTTCTTAAAAGCGATCGCTGATCGAGAACGGCACTGAGAATTTGACTAGTAGCATGGGCATGAAATTCTACACCATAGATTTCTCCAGGAGGGTTCAAACCCTTGATGGCAGTGGTATTGACAGTGTCTTTGATGCTGGGAGTAGTGACTCCAACAATCACAATGCGATCGCGAATCCAACTGGGATTAAAATTCTCGGTTTTGATATCCTTAAGTAATAGAATACGAAAGCGTTCTCGACCACTCCGAAAATTGAGCAGCACCTGAACTCCACCCGCATCAGTTCCCACATAGCCACCAGAATTGGGCAAAAAACGAGGTAGCTCCGTTGAACCAAACATCATCCCATCAGGATTTTTAATGCCATTTTCGAGAGAAATGCCTTCAACCGTTAAATAAGTTTTTGCCAGACGGAGAGATAAAGAGAACTTGCCCCCTTCAGGAGTAGGAGTCCCTAGAAGACTGCGCCGGACGTTGCCATCCCCATCGAAAAGAACATCTGAGAAACCAACCCGTTCCGGGGGAAATCCCGGTGGTGGCTTAATTTTAGTTGGTAATACTTTTTCAATGGCAATCAGATTCTTGATATCCTCAAAGGTTTCAACCAGTTGCTCGTGACCTGGCTCAACTGGTAGATCCCGAACAATATCAAGACCAATTGCTCTAGGTTTGTAGGTTTGCAATCTCCGCAGCAGCCTTGCAATGTCTTGATCCGGTATGGGATAGGTTCCTACATCCTGGATATCCTCTTCATCAATTCCAACAATAACAACCCGTTCATCCATAGGTTCATAAGGACGCAAACGCAGAAAAGTATCGAGGGTTATCCACTCACTAAATTGAAGGTATCCATTGAGACGGGCTAACATTACCAGTCCAATCACTGCAATTCCTGGCAATTCTCCTCCACGCCAGGTGCCAATTTTGTTTCTTATTTTTGGCCAAATACTTCCCAACAACAGGTTTTTTCCTTGCTTAATTTATCAATCAATAAACCCTTCTTCTCTGGCTCGCATCTCGGTTTGAATTCGGAGATTCTTCCCACCTTCAGGATAAACACCCAGAACGTCTCGAATTTTCGTCCAGTAGTGAACCACAGTTCGTTCACTTTTATGCATACGCCCAGCAATTGCCTTATCTTGCAATTCCTCATGAAATGCTAGGGTGAGTAACTCCAGCCACTCTGGCTTAACTTCTCCTTTGAGCATATTTAGATCTTTTGTATGGGTTAATCCCTGCAATGCCCAGTCAACTCTGGTTAACATAACCTGACCGGAGAAACCCTTATCTACCAAGGTGAAACCCCCGTTGTGCTCGTCAATCTCATCCTTAATCCGCACCAGGGCTTTGAGGTAAGTGCTTAACACCACAAGATTGAGGTTGGGATACTGCTTCATCACTATCTGCAAGAGTTTAATACCCGTCTCGATTTTAGCTGTATTCTCAGAAGCTTCTGGAATGGAAAGATCGACAATAACAAGGTCAAGCTGAAATCGTTCCAGTTGTTCCAGAGCGCTCTGGAACGTTTGAGCTGTTAGGATTTCCGCTTCTGGATACTTCCGTCGTAGGGTGTCGATTATTCCACCCAGCATCAATTCGTGGTCATCAACCACAAGCAGCTTCCGTTTCCTTGACTTTGGTAAATCTTGGGTCATCATCAATTCCCTCTATGTTTGCTATTCACTATTGGAACCTATCGTTGCAATTTAGCCAACGAGGTTTTAAGACAGCCAAGTTTTTCCTGTCATGGGTCTTACAGCCGTTTTCATATGAATTGACCTCACTAGCTTTAGCTGCAAGCCCCCTAAATCCCCCAATTCTGGGGGACTTTAACTCAATTTCCCCCCTCCGGTGCGCTTTCCGTTGGCGAATTAAATTCGCCACGGGTCGCACCGCAAAGTTGGGGGGCTAGGGGGGCGAAACTTGCTGTAAGTATAACCACCGCTCGCTGAACTTTTAGCTTAAAAAGACACAGATAGATAAAGCAATGCCCTTGTCTACCAAGTTGATTGCTGGTTTAAGACAAGAACTGGGTAGAATTCGGTCAGTAGGATTGCTGAAAACTACATACTGCTGCTCAAAGCTTCGCCAACTATTTCTAAACCTCTAGTCACCAAAGCTGCTGTGATGCTGATCTGATGGTGGTCTTGAGAGGATTACATATAGATGGTTAGAGGAATGCGATCGCGTAGCGTGACCTGCATGTCAATCGCTTTTAGCGTGACCTGCATGTCAATCGCGTAGCGTGACCATTCGCGTAGCGTGGCCCAAAGGCCAAGGTCAATCGCAAAAATAAACCCCTAATAAACATGGGATAATCATTCAGCTATCAGCATTGAGCTAATGCGCTACGCCCACGGCTGACGGCTGACGGCTGACATATCAATCAACGCCAAATCTTAATGTTGCCCTTTCCGCCTCCACTGACTAGGATTTGTCCATCAGGGCTAAAAGTAACCGGATAACAACCATTCAGATTTCGCAGTAGCTCCCCAGTCCGTAGGCTCCAAAGTTTAACCTCGTTTATACTCGCACTAACTACTGTTTCTCCATCAGGGCTAATGGCAATGGAAAGCACCGCTGTTGAATGTCCAGTTAGAGAAAAGATTGGTTTTTCAGTGTGGAGATTCCACAGTCTGACGGTTTTGTCAGCGCTGCCGCTAGCGATAGTCTGACCATCAGGACTGATAGCAATGGAAGTTACCCACCCTGTATGTCCGGTAAGAATGCAGCGCTGTTGATACCTGCGTCTGTTCCACAGTCTGATGGTTTTGTCATTACTAGCACTAGCGATAGTCTGACCATCGGGAGTAATAGCAACACAATTAACCATGTTTGAATGATCAGTTATTGTGTGGATTAGTTTTCTTGTCAAGCTATCCCAAACTGCGATGGTCTCATCACCACTAGCACTGATCAGGATTTTACCATTTTGGCTAAAAGCAAGATCCGAAACCACGGCTCCATGACTGAAAGGAGAATTTGGTTTATTGAAGATGCCAGATAACGTTTTTGTCCGTAATTTCCAACTGGTAATCACGTTATCAAAGCCACCAGCAATCAGCATCTGTCCGTTCGGGCTAATGTTTACTGCTTGAACTTCTCCTCCTTGTCCGAAGAACGTGTAAATGCATTTTACCGTTGTTAAATCCCATAGTTTTACAGTTCTATCATCACCACCACTGGCAATAATATCACTATTACGACTGAGAGCAACGGAATTAACGTTTGCTATATGTCCTTTGAGAATAGTATTACATTTCCAATGTTGATGTGATTTAACAGTTATTAACTTATTAAGTTTGGCTTTAACCGCTTGTAATTCTTTATCAACGTCTAGATTCTTAAACCTTTGTTTCGATGAAAGCTCAGCATTGCTTACTTTTTCTGTTGGTTTAGACTGATTTTCCCCCAAAAGGTTTGCTTTAAGCGCTTGTAATTCGTCCTCAACTTCTAGATCACTAAACTTTTGTTTCAAGGCTATGTCAGCTAAGATTGGATCTAGCTCCATCATTGCCTGGTTATAGGCTTCCTGGTAAGAGATTGCTGCTTCCATTCGGTCAAAAGTTTCAGTAACAGGTTCTTTGCTCTCATGCTCAGAGAACATTTTTGCTAAGCCATAAACACCGAGTCCAACGACTCCACCAGCAGCAGCCATCGAAGACATATTAACCCCGATAGTTTTCCCCCCAAAACTCAATCCCATACCACCTACTGTGGCAGAGATACCAGCCCCTGTAACCGCTCCCAGTGCCACTGCCCCAATGGCAATAAGATCCCCTTCCCGTATCGCCCTAACAGCGCCATAAGCAGCAACCCCAGTTATTGCTCCTAGACCTGTCATCGTGGTCGGACCAATGCCCACGCCACCAAACCCCCCGACTAATCCCACACCGCCAATTGTCGAGGATAGATTAGCTCCCGCTGCTGCGACCGCTAGGGTGAACAATACACTCTGTTGCTTGGTCATGACTACTTCGTAAATAGGCTTACAGTTATAGAGTTCCCAAAAAGGCGATTGACCGTAGGCCACGCTAGGCGATTGACCGTAGGTCACGCTATGCTCCGGAAGCGAAGCTTCCGCGCTTATGCGATCGCACTAAGTTCTGGATAGGGTGCATCTCCTAAAAGCTGTTTGACCTGATGGTGCGTTACGGTGCGGGCTATTTCAACAAGGGACGAAGAGGCGAAAAATCAGAGCTCGCCCGCCCCTAACGCACCCTACACCTTCAACCTTCAACCTTCTGATGGTGCGTTACGGTGCGGGCTGTTTCAACCAGGGGCGAAGAGGCGAAAAATCATGGCTCGCCCGCCCCGATGCTGCTGGCGAAATATTGCTTAACAAAAAAATGAGTAAAAGCATTGACGATATGGTAAGAGTTGGGACCTAAAAGGAGAAAGAGAAATGCTTGATGTCAAGCCCATCGGTGCCAGTGTTCCAGA
>NZ_JAAHIE010000421.1:0-6538 GCF_010671945.1 Moorena sp. SIO4E2 | reverse complement strand
CTAACTTCTGACTTGCGCGTAGTGCTATAACACAGGTCCTGGTCGTTGACTAGTAATTAGAGCGGCTTAGCCTAGAGCCATTCAACGTACAGCCGTTATGCCTAAAGCCATTCAACCTACAGCCAACGAACCTAACCAAATTCATAAATAAAAACAGTCTCTTGACCTATAGTCAACCTATTACTTGAATTGGACCGGTGGTACTGGCACTAAAGAATTGCTGCACTAGAGGATTATCTGTGGTATCTATCTCCCCAACGCTGCCAGACCACTGTACTTTGCCTTTGTAGAGGAAAACAACCCGGTCAGCGGTGCGGCGAATTGTACTCTCCTGATGGGTAACCATTAGGTAAGTACTACAAGCGTTTTCTTCCCGTTGTATCTGGCGCACTAAATCTTCAATCACTGTTGAGGCGATCGGGTCAAGTCCAGCGGTTGGTTCGTCGTAGAGTAACACCTCTGGGTTGTCCCTGGGATGATCAGGATTAGAAATGATAGCACGGGCAAAACTGACTCGTTTGCGCATACCTCCTGATAACTCAGCTGGGTAGCGGTCTCCAACACCAGATAACCCTACCATCTCCAGGCTTTGATTGACCAATTTCCTAATTCGATGATGTGGTAGTTTAGAATGCTGGTAAAGCAAGAAACCCACATTCTCTTCCACCGTCAGCGAGTCAAACAAAGCTGCCTGCTGAAATACCATACCAATGCCAATGGGGTCTTGAGCATCTTCTATTAAACCGGAGCGCCGTTGCCCTTTAACATAAACTTCACCAACATCAGCAGGTAGTAAGCCAGCAATAATCCGAAGAATTGTTGATTTGCCAGTTCCAGAAGGACCAATAATAACTAGGGCATCACCCTGATAAATTTTCAGATCCAACTGATTCAAAATGACATTGCTTCCAAAGGATTTGCTCACTCCCTTCAGTTCGATCAATGGTTCTGGCATCGGATATTTCTGACATTTTTCATTGTCTTCTCCATACAATGTATAACCTCTTCATCAAAAAGCACTACTTTTTGATAATCAGGAAATTCTCCTGTATGCAGGCGCACAGCCACTTGCCCTAACCCTTCACTAAAGAGAAGTTGCTTAAACAACAGGTTGTCTGTAAAGGACATAATGTGAGCAGCAATCGCGCACTCGCCTTCCCAGCCAAAGTCCACATCTAGTTTAACGTGATGCCTTTCATGAATACATCGGTAAATTAAGTTGACGTCCTTACCTAGTAGATCTGATTCATTATATTGGGCGCTGATTTTAACATTTCCTTGTTCAAAGTCAGCTTTGATGTCATTCAGACATAGATCTGGTCCTCTAAAGTAGGGTTGGTAGTCAACGTACTCAAAATTGACCCCTTGCAGTTCTACCTTTGCTAAGTCAATCACAAATTGACGAAACTCTCTAATTAAGGATAGAGGAGCTTCATAGGCTGGAGCTGTCATATAGCCCTTGGCTAATTCTTCAATTGTCATTATTATGATCTCCTCCTGTGCATAAATTACCTGCTAGGAATTTTTGTAGAACTTCTGCATTTACACTCTTATTAGAGGATAAGTGATATAGTCAACTTATTAATGGGGGGTGAACCCCCTGATAGGGTAAGTCCTATCTTGGCAACAAAGAGTTAAAGCTTCCGTGTTAAACTCGTAACACTTGGAAGCCAATTTTGGTTTCTTCTAAATTGTGATATTTCTTGACAATAAAGACGTCGCGACAACCACTTAAACAATCTTGAAGAATCAGCAAGATTTCAAAAAGCTTCCCGTGAATTTACTTAAAAGTTCTCTGGAATACTGCGGGAGCTTTACCTGATTTTTATTTCAGAGCCACCCTAGCTGGTTCTTTAAGCAATCTGACCCTGACAAGCGCTTTATTAATAATATCTGAATCATTCAAACCTCTTGAAGAAGCAGTTAAATTAACTCTTCCCGCTCCGGTCATCAGTAATAACACGTACATAGCTCATACTCACTCAATTTCGGTTACTTCACATTAATTCGTCCTAACAATCTATGCACCGAAAATCTAGCTGTTGATGCCATAATAACTATGTGCTTACGGCTAATCAACGATAGGATTGTCTATGGCTTGATAAATATCGCTTATTATTATTTATATCCAGAGAAAAGCAAATCTATAATCAGTGAATTTACGGAATATTATCTTGGTTTACAGGGAAAATGCCTAGTATTATCAATAGCTGTAAATGTTAAAGTTTACCCTTCTTACTTACGTGCTTGACCCTGATTAATTCCTTTTCTATTTCACCAGCTAGATGACAACCAATCGAGAATCAGTGAATTTACGGACTCTGGGTTTTCGTGATGAGGGCAGTGACCAGCGTTAGGAATTCCTACAAATTTTACGTCTTTACCCTGATCACTCTGCTTTTGGAAGATGGTAGCACCAGAAATCGGTGTCCAAGGGTCTTCCTCTCCCCAAAGAATGAGTAGAGGACTTTGTAACTTAGGTAAAAGTTCACTAGGTCCAGGACCAGGAGGAGCAGTAAGAACTGATGCAAATACCTTTTGAGCCCCGGGATCACAAGCAGGCTGGTAGATTAAGTCTACAAGTTCATCTGTAATGGCATCTGAATCACAGTAGACTTGACGAAGGGTGCTGCGGATGCGATTTTTCTGGCGGATACGGTTAAACAGGAACGGTCCAAAGGTTGCAGAGTTCACTAATCTGGTGAAAGCTCCCATCACCAACCGCAAAGGTAGATTTAGCTCTTCAGGGCGGTGATTGAGTCCACCAGCACAGTTAATTAAGACACCACCAGCAGCAATCTCAGGATAGTTTGTTACCACCATCAGACTTAACAGAGCACCAATGGAGTTACCGATAAATACGGTAGGTTCGTTGATGTAGGTATCCCAAAAGTCCTTTATTTGTTGTTGCCACAACTCTACGGTGTAGGACAAGGCAGGTTTATCAGAACCTCCAAATCCCAGCAGATCGATGGCAAACACTCGATAACCCCCTGCGGCTAGGACAGGAATATTCTTGCGCCAATGTCCAATGGATGCCCCAAAACCATGAACCAACAGTAGAGGCTTACCAGTCCCCATTACGGTGTATTCAATTTGGTGACCTTGCCAGTTCCAAACATGGTTTTCCGTCCTGTGGTAGGGTATTAGTTTTTGTGTAGACACAGCTTTTTGTTAACTTTAATTAACTTACTCATTTTAATATTACTAAACATTTAGGTACTAAGTTGATTATGGATGATAAATTAGTTATAATTAATCGTTATCTTTTAATACGATTAAACATGACCTAGCAATGATTGATCAGGTCAAGGCTTCAATTCTAGTAAACCCGGAGGAGGCGTAATCTCAATCCGACCATTTTCGAGATCGACCACTGGTGCGATCGCTTTTACAAAGGGAATCAGTACCGTTGCTGGCTGTGGTTCCTTCTTACCTTTGGCTTGGCGTTTCTTGCTAGTTCGAGTGGGTGGTGGAGTTTCCGGCTGGGTTGGGGGCGGTTGCACTGAAGATAGCAATTTGACTTTCAAAAGGTCATTACCCGCTGGGATCACATCTACGACTACCCCCACAGCTTCACCGGTGAGTTGATTAAAGACTTCAAGGTCAATCAAGTCTAAGATGTGATACTCATCTTCCTCTAACTCTGGGCGATCGCTGGTTGGTACCAACAGTTGATAACCGCGCAACGCCTCTGCCTGATCCCGGTTGTCTACCCCTTTGAGCTGCACAACATATAACGCTTTACCAGGGACAAAACGCCCCCAGAGTAATTCTACAGGTTGGGGTGGATTATCCCCTGGTGGTTTTAACCAGCGCTGTCCTGGCTCCTCAAACCTTTCGGGAAAGTCAGAACTTGGATAGACTCGCAACTCTCCTTTTAACCCATGGGGGGAAACAATTCTACCGATTTCTAGCCAGTCTTCATTGGTCATTTGAGCATTTTTAGGTAAGTGAAGTAAGCACTAAGGGCAAGGTAGTACCATCATCCCTAAAGAGGCCCGAGAGCGTGGATAGCGCGGACCTGTCATTTAATTTTATCCTGATTACCGGCATTTTGATCAGAAAAAATACTATAAAACACACCCTAAATGATCAGGATAGTAGTATATAAAAAAAATCCAATTAAATCGTAATTTTAGTCATTTTATATTGAACAAGATCTTGCTTGTTATTTTTAACTATACAATTACTCGTTTTTGGGGTTTTAATAATAACTAACTAATGAAACTAGATAAATTATAAATAGTTTGTGAACTATAACCTATACAGTATGCCGACACTAACAGGGCTTGTGGGCTTCTGGATTTTGAAAACTGGTTTATAGACGTTATAGATACTAACAGTCTAATCAGGGTTACTTCAATCAAGGCAATTGGCCATTAGCTCAGCTTCGAGAGCTTAATGACTTTGTGCAAGTAATTGAGATTGTCCAGCTTCTCCTGATGCTGCTCGGCAATGGCACCGGACTAGGACAATTGTCTAGATTTGACCAAATCTCAATCCTTCCTCTTATCTTTGACGACATCGTAAAGCTGATTTAAACTGAATTATTCATTTATCATCCTAATAATTTCAATACCAAATGGTTAGCTATTTGTCAAATTTTTTATACATTCTCGGAGAAAGAAAACTCAGACTAATCCCTCTTCTGTTATTAATCTTACTAACCTCCCTCCTGGATACTGTAGGTATTGGACTTGTCGGGCCATTTATGGGGTTAGCTACTAACCCAACTTTGATTGAACTAAATTCTCGGCTGCATTGGGTTTATGTCAAGTTAGGTTTAACTTCTGAAGTTCAGTTTATTGCCTTGCTAGGTTTAATTATTATTGTTGCCTTCTGGACTAAATCCTTATTAAGTTTCCAAGCTCAAAAATATATCTTTAAATTTAGCTTTACTCAATACGGTGAACTATCCTCAAATTTGCTCCATGCCTACTTGGTAGCACCTTACACATTTCATATTAGGAAAAATACGGCTTTTTTAATCAACACGGTCTTGGAAGAATCTGGAGTTTTTAGTGTCAAATTCATGATTCCTTTCCTAAAAACCGTAGCCAGTTTTATTATTATATTGTTTTTAGTTATTTTACTAATAATAACCGATCCGATCGCAACAATTACTCTAGCCTTGATTTTACTAATACCCTTGGGTATTATCTACCAATTTAAAGACAAAATTTCCGAATGGGGAAAAAAGGTATCTCAATCTAAGGAGGAAATGATTCGCATCATCAATCATAGCCTTGGAGGATTAAAAGAAACACGCATCATTGGTTGCGAATCTTACTTTGAAAGGCAAATGAGTGATCAAGTCGATCAACTGGTTAATGGCATGACATCATTTCATACTTTCCAAGCTTTGCCTCGCATTATAATTGAAGCAATTTTAGTGACATTTTTAGTAGCTTTTGTATCTATAGTCTTAGTCTTTAACCTTGGGACAGAAAATATTATCGAAGTTTTAGGTATTTTCGCTTTGGCTTCCGTGCGCATGATTCCAGCATTTAGTCATTTAACATCTAATATTGCTTTGATGCGAAACGCCAGCTATTCGATTAATAAAATATACTTGGATTTAAAAGAGTTAGAAGACATTGAAGTAGAGGAAATTTTTGAACCTAAATATTTATCAGATTTATCTCCCCTATCCAAGCCTAATACTCCCTCAGAGCAATTCAGTAATTTTGCAAAGTCTATTGACGTTAATAGAAGTCTATCACACCAGGATAATCAGATCGAAATTGATAGAATTACCTACCGATATCCCAAAGTTTTAGACCCTACTATTATGAACATATCCTTGACTATCAACAAAGGTCAATCTATTGCTTTAGTCGGTAAATCAGGCTCAGGTAAGACAACATTAGTTGATGTAATTTTAGGTCTCTTAGCACCTGAAAGTGGTGAGATTAGGTACAAAGGTAAATCCATATATAAGAATCTGCGTTCCTGGCAAAATTTAATTGGCTACATCCCACAGTCGATTTTTCTCATAGATGACACAATCGAAGGAAATATTGCCTTTGGTGTTCCAAAGCATTTGATTGATCGAGAACGATTAGATCAGGCTATCCAATCTGCTCAACTTGCGGAGTTTGTTGACCAATTACCTGAGGGAGTTAAATCTGTTGTTGGTGAACGGGGAGTGCGTTTATCTGGTGGTCAACGGCAGCGGATAGGAATTGCTCGCGCACTTTACCATCAGAGGGAAATTTTAGTCCTAGATGAGGCGACTTCTGCACTAGATAATGAAACTGAACACTTGGTTAATGAAGCAATTAAATCTTTGAATGGCACTAAAACGATGATTATTATTGCTCACCGTCTCTCTACTATTGAACATTGTGATTGTATCTATTTACTCGATCAAGGTCGTTTAGTGAAGTCAGGTACTTATCAAGACATCATTTTAAATTAACAAAGCCTTAATTTTTGAATTGGAAAAGAGCAGGAGCAGGTTAGTTATAGCAATTCTATCTCCCATGAGGTACAAACAGATCGGGTGCATCTCATATTTGTAAATGTTGCGTAG
>NZ_JAAHIE010000420.1:0-6562 GCF_010671945.1 Moorena sp. SIO4E2 | reverse complement strand
GGATTGATCTTGACCAGAGTCGTTCGCGCAGCGTCGGGCTTTGACCGAATCACTGATTTGATCAATTTGTGGGCATCACTCCTAATATTGGTGCCTCTGTAGCTCAACCCGAAAGAGGACTTGACCTCTTCAAGGACTAAAAATAATTTCGACCTTTGCCCTAGTAATCAGTCGTAAGTATTCAGCTATCAGCTATCAGCTGTCAGCTTATGGGCTACGCGCACGGTACGGAAATGGCTGACCGCTGACGGCTGACGGCTGAATGCTTACTATCAGTCAATATAGTGTTGAGGCTTAGGTGTTAGGTGTTAGGTGTTAAGTGTTAGGTATTAGGTGTTAGTTAGTAGTTAACGCCTAATACCTAGTGCTTAGAGTCTAATCGAGAAAAATACAGTTCAACCTAAGCTATCAGCTATCAGCGTGTCGCGTATCAGCGTGTCCCGTATCAGCTATCAGTTTTGAGCCTATGGCCACGCTACACCGAACAGTTTATGCCCATAGCGCATGCTACACCAAACAGCTTTTGAATAAAATAAGCTGACCGCTGAATGCTTAGAGGTCAAGTTTCTCTAAAATACTGGGTTAGGTTGTTGAGCGCCTCTGTAGCACTTTCAATCGCTGAAGATAATTCTTCAATGCGGTCAGAGTGAGCTTTACCTTCAATTTCTTTTTTCAGCAGTTCCTGTAATTTCAGAATCAATTCTTTTTGGTAGCTGACTGAATGGGTAAAATCTGTGGATTCCATCATCGGACTTAACTGAATTGCCTTACCTGATACCTGTTCGCGTAGCGTGCGCGTAGCGCATTAGCACCTCAATTAGCTTGCGCCTAGCGCATTAGCTGACCATTGAATTCGAGTTTACCGAACTCAATTGTGTTTAGTTTACCGTAATTTAGATCAAAGTTAACTATAGCAGTTCTAAATAGTTCATGAAACCCAAGGCTACATTGCTTTCTCCTAACCAAAAAAAATCCTCATATCTCTTTATTACTATTCCCTATTCCCTTTTGCCTGTTTCCGATTCCCGATTCCCGATTCCCGATTCCCGATTCCCGATTGAACACTTATTCATAACGGCAATCCCTATAAAATTAGTGATAAAACCCGAATTGTCATAGCTAATTTCAAGTCCTACCATAATAATCAAAGGCCAGAAAACAAGGCTAAATCAATTAAGCAATTACAACTTGGAGGAAAAGCTATGACTCTAGTTCGTTGGAACCCCTGGAAAGACATCAACACCCTACAACGGGAAATTGACCAGCTATTTGACCATAGTTTTGTGCCTACTACTTTGCGAGAGTTTGGTCATCTCAAAAATGTTCCAGCTGCTGAAATTACCCAAACTGAAGATGCTATTACTCTGAAATTAGAAGTTCCAGGAATGGAAGCCAAAGACTTGAATGTAGAAGTCACAGATACTGTTGTTTCTATCAGTGGAGAACGTAAAGAAGAAACCAATACTGACGAAAAAGGCGTCAAGCGGTCTGAATTCCGTTATGGTAAATTCCAGCGGGTAATTCCTTTACCAGTTCGGATTCAAAATACCAAAGTTGAGGCTGAGTACAAAGACGGTATCTTAAATCTGACCTTGCCTAAAGCGGAAGAGGAAAAAAACAAAGTTGTCAAGGTTAACTTGAACTAACTCCCTGGTTAGCTCAGTGGCTGGCTAACTAGACTTGGGACAATCAGTTAGCTACTTGAGTTTAGTAAGCATTCAGCTATCAGCTATCAGCGTATCGCGTATCAGCTAATAGACTACCTGAGGTGCTATCAGCCATTCGCGTAGCGTGGCCTTTGGCCAAGGCTTGTGACCAGGCTACGCGAATGGCTGACGGCTGAGGGCTGAATGCTTACGCAGTTTAGACTAAATCGTGACCTCAAAAAGCGATCGCTACCTCAACAAGCGATCGCTTTTTGTTTACATATACCAGTTCTCAATGGGGTGGCGACAAAATTATCCCATCATTAAGCAACGCCATCACTGGAGTCAATCGGATATTTTTCTGTAACTTATCCGGATCACTCAACTCGGCTGAGAAATAGAAAAATAGTAGATGCACCTTGATAGCCATCCCCCTGCAATCAAAGCGGGGGGTTTTCTAATTATAACCATGAAACCGATGAAACCCATACTCAAATCTGCCGCAACTTCCCTAATCTTAATGATTGCTATGGTTCTATGTGCTAGCCCTGCCTCTGCTCAACCTGAAGGATTAAAGGGTAGCTACGTCGGAATTAGTAACGATGGCAGCACAATAAGTAATGATATCCTCAATCCCTTTGAGAATTTGCTGGGAATTGGCTCAAACTCAAGCGATGAAAGGATTGGTAGCATGTATCAAGGTCGTATTGATGTGCCCAATTTACCAATTTCAGTGCGTGGTGCAGCATTTCTCTCTGGCAAAGGTCGTGCTGTCGAGCCAACAATTACCTACGATCTACCGGTTGCCAGCAATACTAACATTTACGTTGGTGGAGGCTATACCTTTGTGAACAACGAGGAGATCACCACTCCTTTAGGTAATCAAAATTCAGCCGTATTGACTGCTGGTGTAGAAGCAGCAGTCAATGACTACACCATAATCTACGGCAGTGGCAGATTAAGCCTTAGTGATGAAAACAACGATACTTCTCCGGTTAAATTCCAATTTGGTGCAGGCTATCGTTTCTGAAATCAATAGCGCTGTTGCCTGTTCCGGACAACTGCGGCGAAGTCTATTGTAGGGGCGCTTTCCTTGAGCTTTCATTTTAACCAAGGGCGAGTCACTTGTTCCAACTGACTAACATCCTCCTGACTCAAAGCCCAACCCAAAGCCCCTGCATTGTCTTGCACCTGCTGTGCGGTCTTAGCACCGGGAATCGGGATTACTCCATCTTGAGCAATCAGCCAGTTAAGGGCAACTTGAGCTGGTTTTCGCTCATACTTTTCCCCTAACTGACTCAGTAGCTTTAGCACAGGGGCAATTTTTTCTAAACCACTTTTGCTAAAGCGGGGGTCAATAGCCCTAGCTCCAGTGGGTTTGATATATTTCTCTACCGTATACTTGCCAGTGAGTAACCCTTGAGCTAAGGGACTGTAAGCGAGAATAGTCACACCTAACTGACGCGCTTTATCAAGAATACCGTTGCTCTCAATTTTCCGATGCAACAGAGAATATTGCACCTGATTCACCGCTAGGGGTATGCCACGGGCTGCTAAGTAACTGTGAGCTTCTGCCATTTGCTTAGCGGAATAGTTACTGACACCAACTGCTCCAATCCGACCACGCTTCACTTCATCAGCTAGAGCATTCATCAAGGTCTGTTGGCTGATCAAGAAACTAAAAGGCATATGTACTTGGTACAGTTCCACTTGCTCGACTTGCAAACGTTTCAAACTGTCACTCAAGGCATCAGAAACTGACTGAGCGGTAAATCGCCAGGGTAAGGGAAAATACTTAGTGGCAATCTGGGCTTTCCGTCCCAGCTGCTTCATAAACCGTCCGATCAGGGATTCGGATTCTCCTAGTCCATATACCTCAGCGGTGTCAAAAAAGGTAATTCCAGCATCCAAGGTTGCCTCGAAGGCTTCTTTTACCTGAGTAGTGCCGTAGTCACTGCCATAGTTCCAAAACAGCTTGTCTCCCCATGACCACGTCCCAATTCCCAAGGCTGTAACCATCGGACCATCCTGACCTAACTTGATCGTCTGCATGATAAAAACTCCTTATATTAACATTTCTTAATATTATTTCAGTTTATCGTGGCTTAGTCAGCTATCAGCTTGGTTGAAAGTTGAAAGTTAAAAGTTGAAAGTTGAAAGTTGAAAGTTAAAAGTTAAAAGTTGACGGTTTATAACTTAAGTTTAAACATTAACGATAAACTAGACTGAGCACTGACTCCCTGACGCATTCAGCTATTAAGAAAACTAAGCTAGGAAGAAATTGCGGCTGTTGAAGGCTTGATTTGGGAGCCTGAAAACCTTTATTGTGCTGTGGTGGTGTAATCTGGTTAGTCCTGTGTGGCGTCATTCCCAACAGCACTCTCAAACCCTTGACCAGGGGAAAGGTATGAATATAGAGTCATACATCAAGGTTGAGCAAGAACAAATAACACGCTCCCGCGTGCTGTTTCATAGCATTCGCTTTGATTTAAATCAAGACATTCTTACAAAAATTAAACAAGCACAAGAGACTGGTCACGGCCTTGATATTTCCGGAGAGTTGCTTAGTGATTTACGCCATTTAGCTCTGCTGGATTGGGAAAACCGCCTCCAGTCTGGATTGACCTTTTCTACCTACTATCTACCAGTTGATCGAGCACAGGCACTGATGCGGAGTGTGATTGCCCTTGATGGAGAAATCCTTCACCAGATCAAGAGAGACTGTCTGGAGAATCCCGACTTTTGTTGTCAAATTGCTGACGCTCATTACTGGCTGATCACTCAAATCTTGGGTCAGCTACGCCTGAAACCATCACCCAATTTCCCTAAGCTGGCTTGGGGACTATCAGGGCTGATGATAATCCTGGTGATTGTGGCAGTGCTGGTAATTCCTGGTGTATTACAGCTAATACTTGCTCAACCCTGGAGATGGTTGATTATTATAGTGGGCATAGTCAGCTGTGGTCTACTTCTAGTAATACTACAATGGCTGCTACGTTCATGTTTAATCAGGATTGCGCCTTGGATGTTGCGTCAGCTATTGTCCGGTTTGCTCTCGGCCAAGCCTGGTCCTAAGAAAATTGCTAAACGTATTCTGGCATGGCTATTGCCATGATTAATGATTAGTGACGTAGGGTGCGTTAAGGGCGGGCTCATCCTCATTTTCCGCTATAGCGCCAGGGTTGGCACAGCCCGCCCTGTAACGCACCACCGGGTCAAACATCTGCCTTTTGCCTTTTGGCTGGGATTATTCGCTAAGGGCAGAATTTAACCGATAATATAAAGGTGAAGTCAGATGGAAACTATGTCAACAGAAGCGATCGCATCAGTCATCAATGTCTATTTTGCTAACATGGCAGCCATGAATCCAGGAGGCTGGGTAGAGATTTTTGCTGAAGATGCAGTGATTTATGACCCAGTGGGAAAGCCACCAATCAACGTCTCTGAGGACTCGGAGAAGTTCTTTGCACTACTGTCTAGCTTCTTTAACAGCTTTGACATCTCACAAGAGCAAATTTTTATTGCTGGCAATGGAGCAGCGGTAAAGTGGAGGATGCAGGTGTCTGCTAAGAATGGTCGTGAGGCTACTGCTGAAGGCATCAGTGTTTTTGAAATTAATGATGACGGTAAGATTCAAAAGGTTTTGTCCTACTGGAATGAAGCAGAAATGATGGGTAAACTTAAGGGTTAATTCCTAAATGGTGTTGGCTCTTCCTCCATCAGCAAATCAGCTACTTTTTCGGCAATCATTATGGTTGGGGCATTCGTGTTACCACCAACGATAGTGGGCATGATTGAGGCATCTACAACTCGTAACCCCTCTATACTATGTACCTGCAGGCGGGAGTTAACCACTGCCATTGGGTCATTCCCCATCTTGCAAGTTCCAACTGGGTGATACAATGTGCCAGCGGTATCGCGGATGTAGGCAGCAATTTCATCGAGTTGCTCGACTTGAGTTCCAGGGAAAAGTTCCTCCCCCCGAAAGGTCTCAAATGCTGACGCCTGAAGTATTTGACGACACAGCTTGATGCCAGTAAGCAAAACCTGTAAATCTGTTTGATCAGTTAGATAATTGGGCGGCAGGGTTTTAAGTAAGCAGCAGCGGTACTATGACGTTTACCGTTTTTCTGAGTTACCTGATAAAATCCTACTCCTTCTGGTTCCCGACAGTTGAAGTCCTTGGTGTTTTCCAAGCCTATTTCTGTAGCTGCTTCGACAAACACCTGAGATAGGGGGTTGGTGTAGCGCAAATTGGCGACATTGAGCGGACCATCAGTGCCATGGTATTCAGACGCTCCCCTTTCCTGGTTTTCGGCTTTCTTAAAATAGGGCAGCACCTCAGAAAAACTCCACCCCTTATTCCCTAATTCGTGCCAGTGGTCATAGTTCCAGCGGTGACCTCGAATATATATCATGGCGTTGATAGAGCTACAGCCACCTAGAACCTTGCCACGGGGCCAGAACAATTTGCGGTTGTTCAGATTGCTTTGGGGTTGTGTATAGTAACTCCAATCGTATTCAGTTCTGAATAGGGCGCGAAAGGCGATGGGGATGTGAATTGACCGCTCGCGGTCTGGCTTGCCAGCTTCCAGTAGCAATACTCTAGTGTTGGGGTTTTCCGTGAGGCGGTTAGCTTCATGCGCGCTTATGCCCCACGTCCGCACCGAACGCGCCCCGCGTCGGCTTTGCCGAAAGGTCGGCGTGGGATGAATGGCGGACAGGAACTTTGATATTTTATTTTTCGTCTATACTAAAAAACAGTAGGGTTTATCAAATTAAGAGCTAACCGCCACCTACTAACTAAAAATAGAACTTTTTTGTATTGTTCCGGCGCGGAGGGTCATCCCGTGTCGTTAATAAAGCTTGCCGAGTATCCTAACCGTTGGGTGGAGTTGGCAAGAAGCCCACACGCT
>NZ_JAAHIE010000042.1:0-27895 GCF_010671945.1 Moorena sp. SIO4E2 | reverse complement strand
TCAGACTTACTAAAATGGTTGGGAAAATGGCAGCAAATTCGTGTTGATTGATGGGATTATCAGAACTGCCCGATTGTGTAAACTACCGCATACCAAGCTAACTAATCCCAACCCCAATCAACCAGAGTTTGCCCATGCTATTGTGGTACCACGAAAACTGTCCCACAGGATAGCGAATCAACCCAAATGAGCAATGATATCCCTGTCTTGAACCGCCTCAAGCAAACCCTTGGCAAAATAATTGTCGGTCAATCCACCCTAGTCGAACAGTTACTCGTAGCGTTGCTTAGTGGTGGACATGTCATTATTGAGGGGGTACCAGGAACCGGTAAAACCTTGCTTGTCAAAGTTTTAGCAAGGCTAATCCAAGCCGAATTTCGGCGGATTCAGTTAACCCCAGATATTCTACCATCGGATATTTTAGGAACCAATATCTTTGACCTGAATACCCGCAACTTTACCCTCAAAAAGGGACCAGTCTTTACTGAGATTTTGCTAGCTGATGAAATTAACCGCACCCCACCCAAAACCCAAGCAGCGCTGCTAGAGGCAATGGAAGAGCAGCAAGTCACCTTGGACGGGGAAACATTGCCCCTATCTGAATTGTTTTGGGTGATTGCTACCCAAAACTCTCTAGAATTTGAAGGTACTTATCCCCTACCAGAAGCTCAGTTAGACCGATTTTTATTCAAGCTGGTAGTGGATTACCCAGATGCAGCGGCAGAAAAGCAAATGTTGCTCAATACTCAGAAAGGATTTCGTGGACGCCGTTTGGATTTAGAACGTCTGAAACCTCTAGCAACTGTAGAACAAATTTTGAGTGCTCGTCAAGAGGTTAAAGCTGTCCAAGTAGACGAGAAGGTGCTGGATTATTTGCTAGCCTTAGTTCAGCAAACCAGGCAAAATCCTGATTTAGCCTTGGGAGCATCCCCGAGAGCTGCTGTAGCTTGGTTACAAACCAGTAAAGCCCAAGCTGTGTTATCAGGACGGGATTATGTGACACCGGATGATGTAAAAGCGATCGCACTCCCTCTACTCCGTCACCGTCTGATTCTGAAACCAGAGGTGCAGTTAGATGGGTTACAGATCGATAGCGTAATAGCTTCATTACTCAAGCAAGTTCCAGTGCCTAGGTGAGTGGCTCAGCACTCAGCACTCAAAAAAAATTATGATTCCCTCACAACGAACCTATTTACTGTTAATACTAGGTATTGCGATCGCATTATTACTCGCTACTGTTTTTAATCAGCAAATCAGTCTAATTAGTACTCTTGTCTTTGATGGAATTGTCCTTGGTATAGCCTTATGGGATGGAAAACGGGTCAAACCTAACCGAGTCAAGGTAACCCGCACCCCTTTACAACGGTTATCCATTGGGCGAGATAATCCGATCGTGCTGTCAGTGGAATCTAGAAATCAGGTTGCTCGAATTCTGATTAAGGACTACTATCCATTAGAGTTTGCTGTTTCCACCCCAACCATCACTGCTACCCTTGACCGGAATAGTAACAAGGAACTAACCTATACGGTTCACCCAGCCAAACGAGGTCAGTTTCACTGGGGAGATATTCACGTGCGCCAGTTGAGTCCTTGGGGCTTGGTGTGGGATGATTGGAAAATCCCAGGGAGTCAGAACGTAGCAGTTTATCCAGACTTAGTTAGTTTGCGATCGCTTTCTATTCGCCTCACCCTGGAAAATACTGGTACCATGGGCCGTTCCCGACGCTTGGGTGGTGGCACAGAATTTGCTGAACTGCGGGACTATGGCATTGGTGATGACACTCGCCTGATTGATTGGAAAGCCACCGCTCGCCGCTCTCGCCCTTTAGTAAGGGTGCTGGAACCGGAAAAAGAGCAGACTTTAATTATATTACTGGACCGGGGACGGTTGATGACTGCACAGGTACTTCAACTGAAGCGGTTTGATTGGGGATTGAATAGTACTCTAGCCCTAGCATTAGCTGGGTTACATCGGGGCGATCGCGTGGGCGTGGGTGTCTTCGATCGAGACATAACGACCTGGATTCCACCAGAACGGGGTCAACATCAACTATCGAAACTCATAGAACGCCTCACTCCGATTCAGCCAGTGTTATTAGAACCGGACTATTTTGGTGCTGTTACAAAACTCGTGAATCAGCAAACTCGTCGTGCTTTAGTCGTACTGATTACAGACATCGTGGATGTTACTGCTTCCGCTGAATTGCTAGCAGCCCTAGAACGCCTCACCCCTCGCTACTTACCGTTTTGTGTCACCCTTCGAGACCCCCTTGTTGACCAATTGGCGCACACTCCGCCTAATACAGCTGAGTTAGAGAAAATTGTTAGTGAAGACCAGCTTTGGCACAGGGAATACCAGGCCCAGGGGAGAAAGAGAATTAGTGTTGATCTTAACCCTGACCCGGGGCAAGCCGCTTATACCCGTGCTGTCGCTCTGGATTTAATTGCCCAGCGCCAAGTTGCCTTTGCCCGGTTGAAGCAAAAAGGAGTTTTGGTCTTGGATGCACCAGCGAATCAGATTAGTCAGCAACTGGTTGAGAGCTACTTACGAGTTAAAGCTCGGAATCTACTTTGAACAAACATGCGACGCATTCCCCCACCTGGCCGTAGGCCACGCTGCGCGAACGCTCAGGTGGGGGTCAAGGAGCATTGATAAGTCGATTGCCATCTTATCTTTTGTAGGTTAAAATATTAACTATAGGAGATTTTATTAAACCAGTGAAAACGCCAACTAAAGTTATACGAACTGACAAGTGGCAACTTAGTCCGACCCCCGATCAAAAACTACTATTAGGGGAAACGGTTAAAGTATATCGCCGCGCTTGTCGGTATTTGGTTGGTATTATTTATACTCATTGGTCTGAGCTTGGCAATTTAACAGCAGATCAATTAACTCCTGCTGTTGAGCGGCTAATGCACCAAACAGCCAAGCGACCTGACATAAAATATCCCCAGTTCAATAAGACTTTTTATAAGTTTCCTAGTTACTACCGTCGAGCAGCAATTGCATTTGCAGCTGGGCAGGTTAGTAGCTATGTAACTCGATACCGCGAATGGCAATCTGGTAGTCGAAAAAGAAGAGATAGTAAGCCACCAAGATTAAATGCTGATACTGGCTGCTATCCAGCTTTGTACAAAGGACAGTGTTACAAGCTGCATGGTTTCGACCAAGTAGAAATCAAAGTTTTTGATGGCCAAAACTGGGTCTGGACTATGGTTCAAATCACCGGTTTAAGAGAGCGCCACCAGGTGACTACAAACAAAATGATGTCTCCGTCGTTGATTTTCAATGATAGGTGCTGCCATCTGTCTGTTCCATTCACTTGTAAGCCAGAAAAACGCAAACCAGAGGCTAATGTTACTGCGGTAGATTTAGGTATAAACACTACTGCTACCGTAGCAGTCGTAACCCATGACGGCACTGTAATCCATCGTGATTTTCTTCACCTTGGAAGAGACATAGACCGCAGGGATAAACGACTAAAGTCCGTATCAAAAAGAGCATCAAAAACGATGGGCAGAGGAGGAAAACTGCATAAAGGGTTTTGCTCCAAGACTTATCAAAAGTGCCAAAGAATTAATAATCAAATTAGCCATGTTGTCTCCAAGCGGATTGTAGAGATTGCTGAAAAGTTTAATTCTGTTCGCGTAGCGTGGCCTACGGCCTTAGCAATTGTCTTTGAGAATCTTTTGGGGTGGAAGCCAAGAGGTGGGAAAAAGCGCTCTAATTTAAGGCAAAGATTCCACGGATGGCTCAAAGCAAAAATTCGCAGCTTCACGGAAATGAAATGGGCTGAATTAGGTGGCAGAGTAATAGAGGTTGTTGCTGCCTATACTTCAAAGTTGGCTTTTGATGGCTCTGGTACGGTCAAACGAAATTCCCAACAATACTCCAAGGCAACCTTCCCTTCAGGTAAGCGGTTTAATGCAGATTTAAACGGTGCTTACAACATCGGTGCTAGAGGTGTGCTTAAACTCGTTCGTAGAAATAGCAACGAGGGTCGTTCCAGCAAAAGCTCTGGACGACCGCCTAGAAGCTGGGCGTGCTTGTGTGACCTGTGGACTAGGGGTAGTTCCAGGTTAGCATAGGACACCACCACCTCGTTCAGGTGGTGGAAGCTTCATGTATCCTCAAGTTTCTGACTACTACAATATATAACCAAAAGGGTAAACAGTCCGATTCCAACCAAATACTTGAGGAATGATGGCACTAAGGGACTGGGAGATAAAAACCCTTCAATAATACCAGCAATAATCAACATCGGCACAATCCCAAACATCAACTGAGCCGCTTGGGAGCCATAAAATTTCAATGCATCTACCCGGCGATATTGGCCTGGAAACAGAATTGCTCTAGCGATGAGTAAACCAGCTCCACCAGCAAAGAAGATAGCGGGTAATTCCAGGGAACCATGGGGAAACACAAATGCCCAGAAGGGATAAGCTAAGTTATTTTGACCCACTAAGGTTCCAATGGCACCAATCAGTATTCCGTTGAATGCCATGATATATAGGGTAAAGGCACCGCAGGTAATCCCACCAGCCACTGCCCGAAAGCATACCGATATATTGTTAATCATAATGCCACTGGAGGCTAAGGGTTTCATGCCCAAAATCGAACCCATCCACAATTCCTGGCGATCGCGTACTTGTTCAATTAACTGTTCCGGAACCACCAGGGAGATAAACACTGGATCTTGCCAAGCCAACCACCAGGCAATTAAGGCTCCGAGCAGAAACACTGCGGTTGCGATCGCAATATAACTCCACGTCTGTTGCACTACAGCAGGGAAACCCCACCGACAAAACTCCCCTAAGCCTTGCCAGTCTTGACGGCGAGAACCTTGATAAACCTGGTTATAGCCCCGAGAGGTGAGTCGTTGTAAATCCTTGACCAGGGTATGGCCTACTTGGTTAGTTCTAGCACGGGCTAAATCCGCTGAGACGGAGCGATACAAACTAGCGAGTTCCTTGATTTGGGATGCTGGCAAAGACTTGATTCCTCGTTTCTCCACTTGTTGCAGGAGAGTATCCAACTGTTTCCAATTTGCTTCCCGCCGCCCAATCCAACGTTTAATATTCATAAAGTTTCCGTGTAATTTTCCTAAACCTCCCTTAAGATAGCGTTAAAACTTGTCTTGCCATCAATAGCCCCATCGACCCATGTCTTATGAGCCTAGTCCCAACCAATCTTTAGGACCACTCAGTATTGGTAATGTCGTTAATGTCGGTTTGCGGATCTACCGCGACAATTTTAAGTTATATTATCGTCTAGCTTTTATCGGTTATCTATGGCTATTAGTTCCCATATATGGCTGGGCTAAGTTTTGTGCCATGTTTGGGCTAATTTCACGTCTAGCCTTTAGGGAAATCATTGAACGTCCAGAAACAGTGAATGAGGCTCGCCGCCATGTCAATGCTCGGATGTGGAGTTTTCTCAGAGCAGGCATCCTAGTATCCTTGATAACGTTTGGAGCAGCAATCCTAGTATCCTTGATAACTTGGGTGGCAATAATGGTAATTATTGTTCTTCTTAGTATCTTGATCGGAGTCCTTGCTTCAATTTCTGGGAATAGCAGTACTATTTTAGATAGTCTCGATACTCTCCCTGAGAATAGTGTTGCTATGCTTATCATAGGATTTCTGGTTTTGAGTATTTTTATGATTGCTTTTTTATTTGGATTTATCTGGTTTATATCTCGGTTGTTGATTTATGAAATAACCCTGGCTATAGAAAATTCTATCGGTGCCAGGGCAGCCATTGGTCGCAGCTGGAAATTAACTCAGGGATTTATATTACGTATTCAAGGGATAGTAGTTGTTGGATTTTTAATATCACTACCAATTTCGATTGCTGTACAGATAGCTACATTCATCATACAAACTCTATTATCTCTTTTGTTTCCTCAAGAATCAGCAATTTTTATCTGGCTTTATTTAGTGCTAGTTTTTGGGTTGAGCTTTGCTAGTGGTGCCTTGTTGGTTCCTTTCTGGCAAGCGATTAAATCAGTGATATACTACGATCTATGTAGTCGTAAAGAAGGCATAGATTTACAGCTATGGGGAAGCTAAGCTCAACACCGATTAATTTTTTTAATCGAGTCACTATACAAACCCCAGAAAGTGTTGAATTAGAATTAACCTTAGCAGGGATTGGCAGTCGAGCTTATGCCTTGCTAATTGATTATATTGTCTTAGGATTAATTTTATTAGTATTTCTAATTGCTTGGGGCTTTTTATCTTCCCAACTGCTGGACTTATTAGACTATTTTTTTGGTATTAATGATTTAGGGTTGTGGCTATTAGCCATTTATCTATTTATTACTTTCTCGATTTACGTGGGTTATTTCGTTTTGTTTGAAACCCTATGGCAGGGACAAACACCAGGTAAGCGCTATGGTAAAATTCGTGTCATTCGTGATGATGCTAGACCAGTGAGACTACAGCAAGCTACCCTACGTGCTTTGCTGAGACCTGTTGATGATTTATGGTTCCTGGGAGTATTTTTAATTATCTTTAGCAAGGGAGAGAAACGCTTGGGAGATTGGTTAGCAGGAACCCTGGTAGTCCAAGAAGAGCAGCCTATGGCTTCTGCTAGCTTCGAGATCTCCGATCAGGCTCAAGCCTTAGCCAATCAGCTCCAAACCCAGGCAGATTTCTCCCCCTTGCAGCCAGAAGACTTTGCTATGATTCGAGAGTATTTGCAGCGGCGGGAGGCAATGACATTTCAGGCAAAAGCGAAGTTAAGCCGACAACTGGCTGATCAGGTCAAAGACATGATTGCCTTGGAAAAGGTACCGTCAGTTGTCACGGCTAACTTGTTTCTGGAGGCTGTGTACCTTGCCTATCAGCAGTTATCATCCCAGGATTAGTGACCCACGCACCCTTGCTCCAGCTTGAGCCATGGGTTGGTTATCTGGGAACAAAATACCCTATGCACTCAAGAGTTAAGACGGATGATTCCCTAAAATCTGGTAAAAAACCGGATTTTAGGCTTGTAAGGCTAAATTAATGTCGCTACTATTGTACTTGAATACTTATACTAGCTTCTCATCCGGCTTTTGCCGTTAGTTGCTCATGGACATTCAGCTGATTAATATTGGTTTTGGTAACATTGTTTCAGCAAACCGAGTTGTAGCAATTGTTTCTCCAGAGTCTGCTCCTATCAAGCGGATCATTACTGAGGCAAAAGAGCGTGGATATCTCATTGATGCAACCTACGGGCGTCGCACCAGAGCGGTAATTGTGACCGATTCCAGCCATGTCATCCTCTCGGCAATTCAGCCAGAAACTGTTGCCCATCGCTTCGTTATCAATAAAGATAGTCACAATGGTAACCATTAAGCTTGAAGCTTAACTAGACTCAACATGGAAGCAGGGAGACTCATTGTATTGACTGGTCCTTCTGGTGTTGGTAAAGGAACCTTGCTGCGCCAGCTCCTGAAGCGACACCCGGAACTTGAGCTTTTGGTTTCAGCAACCACCAGGCAACCACGTCCTGGGGAGGTGCATGGGAAACACTATTACTTTGTCACTCGTGACCAGTTTGAAGAAATGATCATAGGGGATGAGCTTTTAGAGTGGGCTGAGTACGCTGGTAATTACTACGGTACACCTAGTTTGCCAGTCAAGCAGCTTCTTGAGAAGGGTAGGTCAGTTATTTTAGAAATAGAATTGGTTGGGGCAAGGAAAATCAACAAAACCTTTCCCTCTGCCCTGCGTATTTTTGTACTACCCCCAAGTCTAGATGAATTAGAGCAGCGGATTCGCTTGAGGGGTAAGGATAGTGAAGAAGTAATCGCCCAACGCCTTTCTATTGCCAAAGCCGAAATTGAAGCTGCTGATGAATTTGATGTGACTATTGTTAATCAAGACTTCAAAGAAGCCCTACAAAGGTTGGAAGCAGCTATCAAACCATCTTAAAACTAAGTATTACACACAAAGGTAATTACACACACACAAAGGTAATATTATATCTGGTAGCTTCGTTATTGATCCTGGTATCGATAACTGGTTGAGATCTGTCAGGTTAGAATCCCCTGTGGGTGAGCCTCCGGAGAGTTCAACGAGTAGAGATAACACCTAGTACAGATAACAAGCTACTGGATAATAGTTTAAACCCTGCTTAATACTTGCTGAATACTGGTCACTAATGACTAATGACAACATCTAACCAAGACACGGAAACCCCTAACAGTACTCAAGCGCTACCTTCCCCCTGGCGCTGCCTTACGGGAGCATTGATTTCTGGAGGATTGACGAGCGCTATTTATTTTATAACTGCCTCGATTGCTACAACCTTTGCTAATAAACCCCTCACCTCTAACTCTCAGACAGCCCTCAAAATTGCGATCGCAGTTCGGACGCTGGTAGTGGGAGTCAGTACCCTAGCCACGTTTATCTTTGGTATTACTACCATTGGTTTGGTAGCTTTGGCAATTCAACAACTCTACCGAACGAAGTTCGGCACTCTACCGCCCAAGTGAGGGTCTACCGATAGGTTATTGTCTGGTAGTTGTTGACTTTCACTACAGCAGTGGACAAAAGGGTTAACTAACAGATATGGTCAATTAACAAACAATTAACAATTAACCATCTCGGTTTGTAAACCATCTAAACTCCAATTCCCCTCCCGTTATAGCCCTTAGACAAGCGCGGGAGACGGGGCGTATAAAGTGCTCCTGCAGGTGACCCACACAGCCCCTTGGAAATTGGATACCGAATTTGTTGCGTATCCTAAATATTTCTGCTATAATAGATATATTATTACACTCGTTCGCTTAGCGTCTCCTAGGGAGAGAAGAGTGTCGGTTTAAGTGCAAGCTGAAAAGCCTCTGCTGGAAACTTAAATCAACAAAAACCTTGAAAAAGTAAGCCCAAGGATTTGATCTGAGGGTGTAGAGGCTGTTTGGTTCAGCCGTTAAGGGTTTTATACTCTTAAGAATCCCTCGCTATAATCTCGTGATTTAGCGACGGGAGTATCAACAATCTCAAACAACTCTGGAGAAAACTCTCCACAAACCGTGTAGACAATCCCACGCACTAGGGCTTCAGCCTTGAGTAGGGTTTCTTCAAATTCCAGCTGGGGATTTGATAACGCAATCAGAGCACCACCGATACCAATCGATACTTGATTGGGAGTAATCTCAGCAGTTCGGATCACAATGTTAAGGTCTGCAGCACCGTTGAGTGCAAGAAACCCGATCGCTCCGGAATAGATTCCCCTGGCCTGAAGTTCCAATCGATCAATAATCTCCATGGTTGAGATCTTAGGAGCACCAGTCATGGATCCTCCAGGAAATGTGGCACGGATACAGTCTCCCACCCTTACATCTGGACGCAAACGACCCCGAATTGTACTCACCAGTTGATGAACTGTGGCATAGGTTTCCACATCCATTAACTTAGGGACATGGACACTGCCAATTTCGCAAACCCTGCCCAAATCGTTCCGAAGTAAGTCTACAATCATTATGTTTTCACAACGGTTTTTTTCCTGAGTGCGTAACGCTTCGCACAACAGTCGATCTTCTTCTTCTGTTTGGCCTCGTGCGGCAGTTCCTTTGATGGGTTTAGATTCCACCCAACCTGAGGGGTCAATTTTCAGGAATCGTTCTGGGGATGAACAAGCCACAGCTAGCTCGCCAAATTTTAGGAAGGCAGAGTAGGGTGCAGGATTGAGTTGGCGCAACCTTCGGTAAAATGCCAAGGGGTCAAGTTCGATATTGGCATAAATTTTGTTAGTCAAGCAAATTTCGTAGCTTTCTCCAGCTTTAATTTGATCGAGACTTTCTTGAATATCTTCCAGATATCTCTGGTAGGAACGACTCAATCGAAAGCTAACTTTTCGATGAGTATAGTCTAACTCAATGGGAGGCAAAGGAGGTAGAGTACAAAGCTGTTTTTCGATACCTTCAAACCAAGCATTTGTTTGCTCAGTTTCCCCTTTTTTAGTCAGACACAACAGATAGGTTACTTGCTCTTGATGGTCAAAAGCAATAATTCGGTCTGCTAAGAGAAACATCGCATCTGGAAATTGCGATTGATGGACTATATTTCCTCCACATTCTGCTTTTAGTTCGTAACCAAAGTAGCCAACAAAACCACAGTTAAAGTCAAACGGAAGCCCTTCTAAACAGTTGTATCGACGCTCAAGTTCTCTGTGTAGATAGGAGAAGATACTTTCTCTACGATGTGTTGTTTGGCCTGAGCAGTTAATGGTAAGTTTTTGGTCAGTAATCGAGTATTGCACTAGCAGGCTGTTTGGTCCTGTACCATCTCCCATAAAAGAAAAACGAGATAGACCAGGTTCTACGCGAGAGCTGTCTAGCCAGAATGCTGTCGGTTGTGAGCCAAATAGATGAACAAACACTCGTTCCGAATCAGGGTAGACCGTGAGCTTGCGACTATGAATATTAAAAATCATTTGATGAAACAGCCGTGACTTAAGCATTCAGCCGTCAGCTATCATGCTTAAAATAAACATCGACAGGGAGAATTTAATAGTTCGAGATTTTACAGAATTGAAAGTGTGGGCAAAAGCCCATCTAAGCATATGCGCTACGCGCACGCGTGCGCGTTCAGCAGTCAGTGGTCAGCGGTCAGTGGTCAGCTTATTTTATTCAAAAGCACGGATTGCGCTACGCGCACGCTGCGCGAACAGTAACCTGGCCAATAACTGATAGCTGATAGCACCTCAAGTAGCACCATCTGTAGCGCATAAGCTGATAACTGATAGCTGATAGCTAATAGCTGATAGCTGATAGCTGAATGCTTACGCTGTGACAGCTATAGCTGCTCTACCTCCTTTAAAATATCGTTAATCTCCTGCCGGAGACTTTGTAAATTATCCTCCAATGATTGACTGGCAGCGAGTTTATGCTCAATTTCCCCCAGTCTCGGCTTCAGAGAGTCAGTGAACTGCTTGAGGCTGTTTACCAATTCTTGCTGCAAACCTTGTTTTAGCTTATCGGTATAGTTATTCTGCAACTCACGCAAGGTTTCATCAAGCTGTTGGGTTGCCTTATCACGCTGCTTAGGAACCGCATTGAAGCTAAACATGGTCAACATCAGAGCTAGTACAAAAGCTGACAGATCAAATAGTGCAGCAGTGGCTACCACATGTCCGCCAATTCCTGTTGCTGCGGCGGCAGTTCCCAAGGTCAAAAAATTGTTGAGTCCCTTTTCTGAGGCTACCTTAAGATTTTCAGAGATAGAAGTGGTATCAATTTTACCACTATTAAGTTCGGGAACCTGAAACGAGTCTTCTGAGAGGCTTGCTGCTACTTGTAAATCTTCCCTAGCTTCCCGAATAATTTGTTCTCGATATTTCACAAGAGTTGATGCTGCTTCCTTAACAATTTCCTCCATCTGCTGCTCAAGTTTTACCTCCTTAATCGCCCTAGCTACTTTTTCTTCCAGTAGGTCGTCTTCCCTAATAATACGCTTTTTCAATAGGCTAATGAAGGCGAAATTATCCTGGATTACTTTATGTAATTGTTGAATTAGATTGGTAAACAGGTCACGAATTTTTTCTCTAAAGACACCAAAAATCAGGTCATATTGCTCAATTCGCTCATCGATTCGCAACAGAGATCGGTCAAATATCGTCTTTTCGGCAATGACTTTCTGCCGTGCCTCATGGTTCTTTTTCTCTAACTGCTCTAGGTAAACTAACAAAGAGTTCTGAGGACCCTGAAGTTTTAGCCGTATTTTTTCGGTTTCTGCCAGAAACTCTAGTAGGAAGTCTCGTAGGGTGTCGATGTCGTTGCCAGTGCGTGTTGATACTGTAAATAAAGGTGGTACTTCTGTAAAGACATCATGAAGTCCATCTTTGACGTGTGAGATAATCTGTTCACTCTCTTGTGGGGTGACCAGATCCACTTTATTAATAATAACGATTACTTTACGTACCCAGATCTTACTGACTAACGAGAGAAAGTCCAGCTCTGATTTAGTCAGAGGTCGTTCCACTGAGGTGACAAACAGGATGATATCAGCATGCTGTAGATAATTCTCTGTAAGTTCTTGGTGACGTTCAATGATAGAGTTTGTGCCTGGGCTATCAATAAAGACAATGCCATCAAACCCCTCTGGGTAATAGGGTTGAATCGAGTTTGTGGTCGGAAGTATGCCCACAGCAGCTAGCTCGTCATTACTCAACCGATTCAGCACACTGGATTTTCCGGCATTAAATTCTCCACAGACAAAGATCGAGAAGGGATTTTCCAGTTGCTGTTTGAGGGCATCAAGATCAGGGCAAGAGACATTGAAAAGCAGCTCTGCTTCCACAAAGAGTAGTTTTACACCTTTGATGGTGTTGAGGCTGCGGTTAAAGAGATGCTCTTGTTGAACAGGAAGGGTCACCACGTTACTATGAGCGAAATGAGCGAACAGATCTCATTATATTAGCAAGTATTAGCAAGATACAGAAGAATAAATCCAAAGCATACGCTAATTAACCATAGGCCCAGCGTCACTTTAAGGTAAGTTTATTGACTGGCGGGATAGATTACCCTCACTTCCGTGATCAGTTTAGCCGTGAGGTCACCAACCTCGATTAACCAACCATTAACACTTGAAAGTCTGGCTTGCTAGATTAGAAACTGAAAGGCTTGACAGCCTGACGCTGATACTATCTCAGCTCTAACTGGCTTCCCAACGCTCCAAATAACTATGAAACTCCCAAAAGATCGTATCCCTGAAGACCAAGCCCACCAAGTATTCGCCCTAGCGGCTCAACTCTATGCTCAGCACAACCAAAGCTATTCTGTAAAGGAGTTGATTGAAGCAGGTAAAGAGGCACAAATTCCGCCAGAATTTATGGAAAAAGCCCTTGCTGAGATTAAAAAGCGATCGCATTCTAAATCCCTACTCCCCAAACATCATAGTAATCGGTCTGGTCTGATGTTGATTGGTATGGGTACAGTCTTACTCGCTCTTGCGGGTATAGGATGGTTAGCTAATTTTGTAGAACCTAGACGAGTCGCAGAAGCGGAGCTATTGGAATCTACACCAGTCCCAGAAGCAGCGCCAACAGAGGTAAGTGTGCCTCAAGACCAATCCACAGCGTTTGGGGATAATCTAGGGTCAGGGCATATTAATAAGTGTACACCCCTGATCGATAAATACCTCAGCGGTGCTAACCTAAGTGGAGCAGATTGTACGAATGTGGACTTGTCAGGAGCAGATTTGACTAATGCTAACCTGACTGGTGCTAATTTCAGCCGTGCTGATTTAAGTCAGGCTAACTTAAGTAATGCCAATCTCACTGGTGCCGATTTTGCTGGAGCAGATTTAGCCAATGCGGATTTAAGCGGTGCTAACCTGACTGGTGCCAATTTAAGTAATACAGATTTAAAAGGATCTAACTTGACTGGTGCCAATCTCAATGGTACCGATCTGGCGAGGGCAGACTTAGAAAGGTCTGATCTCAGGGATGCTATGACCAATGGTGCTAATTTCGAGAATACTAATCTAAATCAGGTAACTTGGCCTAACGGTAGCATTAACCAGTAAAAAAACTACTTATAAGCGTTCTTTGCGTCTTCGTTGACTAGGTCAGCACCGGAGAAAGGGGACGCACTGGACGCGGAAAAATTTGTAATATGGGTAATTAAACAGAAATAGTATGATATAATAAGAAACTAGTGGCGGCATAGCCAAGTGGTAAGGCAGGGGCCTGCAAAGCCTTTATCCCCAGTTCGAATCTGGGTGCCGCCTTTTTTAAATGGATAAGCTCGGGAAAATCTCGGAGATATTGAGTAGGAGAGCGCTCCTGCTAGTAATCAACTTCCTCTGCCAACAGAAGGTCAGTGTCAAGAGTTGACAAATCCTGGACTTTAGATTGAAATTGATCACAGATTGCCAAGGGATCAACCCTCCGCTCAAACAAAGGACTATCAGGAGATTCACAAAATCTACCACTGAAAAACTGACACACGGCACAGCAATCCTTTCCACTCTTAAGCCCTGCTTCAATTTCTTCTTCCTGAAGTATCATTTCCGGTTGCATGGGAGCAAGCTTGAGATTCACACCATCCCATCGCGCTTTGATAATGCCGCTGATACTCAAGGTCTGCCATCGAGGGTCTTTTTCCACTACCTCTTCGGGAACTCGCAACCAAGCATCGGTCCCAAAGGTCTCCACCATCACGTCAAACTCTTGGGGTTGCTGAATCTTAGCAAGCTGCTGTCGGGAAAGCTGTTCCGGTGCTACTCCTAATTCAATTTTATCCCCCACAGCAGGAATATGAATATAGAACAAGGACTGATTGTCTCCAGACCGGGCTACTTGGTGTAAGGCTTCTAATTCTCCGTGAATTAAGACTAGGTGCTTGGGCTTTACCTTGTTGATTACTTGTCCGAGTCCCACCTTATCGGTATGGGCAGAGAGGTTAAACCGTTTGATTTGAGCTTTGACGGTAATTGGTTTCCCATCTAGTTCAATAGTGTCCCCAGTCTTGAGACTTTGCAGGAGTCGGCCAGGGGATTCTTCATCAGTGTAGCCAGAAATAAAGATGGCAGCATTCTCTCGCTCTAGCAGTACTGAGGCATAATAGACTGAAGGTCCACCGGTCAGCATACCGGAACTGGCCACAATTACACTGGGTTTTGCGATCGCAATCGGACGTTCCCGAAAGTGTTCGATAGAAATAATCGGGGGTGTACTGGTTTTATCAAAGAATGGTTCCTGGCCGTTAATCTTAACTAAGTTTTGAACTGGAACAGGTAACAAGTCCAGGTTTTCTCGAAATACCTCTGTGACTGCTCTGACCAATCCATCCACAAAGATGGGAACTGTTAATTTATTAAATAACTTGGAGGTGCGGATCCCTAACAAGATTTCCTGAGCTCTACCCAAGGCAAAAGAGGGAATCAAGACATTGCCCCCAGCTTGCACTACTTCAGCAATGGATTCCATCAATGCAGTTTCTTGATTTCTTCTACCGGGGTGGACAGAGGAACCATAGGTAGACTCAGTAATTAAAATATCTGCTTCAGGAAGCTCAGCTAAATTCAAGCCGTTAGTGGTGCGACTATTGGTAGTGTGGAAGTCTCCGGTGTAGAGTAAAGACATATCCTTATAGCGCAGATAGATACAAGCCGCACCCAAGATATGCCCGGCATTGATAAACCTTACCATTAGTCCCGGTAAGGGCTCAAAGTCTTTGCCTACTGGTTGAGTTTCCAATTGAAACAAGGTTCGTTCTAAATCGGCCTCATCAAATAACTCTGGAGAGTCTTCATTCAGTTGCTGTATCTTAAGTCCATCCCTGAGCATGACATGGGCGATTTCCCTGGTGCCATGAGTGGAAATCATCCGCGCACCAGGGTAGCGGCTGTGAAAGACGGGCACAGCACCAAGGTGGTCTTGATGGCTATGGGAGATCAGGAGCAGGTTAGGATTATCCAGATAGTCCAAGGCGGGCAAAGGGTCGTAGCCTTTGGGTCGAGTGCCACAGTCTAAAACTACTTCATAGGGACCAATCAGAATTTGGAAACAACTGGCACCAATGCTTCTAGCTGCTCCTAAAGGAGTAACAATTAAACGATCATAGGATTGAGAATCAACACTTGGAGATGGGATATCCGGAAACTGGTAATAATATACGTGGATATAGTTTCCCTTCAAACTCACTCGTGCTTGTTGCTGGGTTGAAGGGGAGAACGCTTCCCATTCCCATCTTGTTCGACCTCGCTGTTTAGGCAAGTCTAATTGCCAATCGTTGACACCGGTTTTCTGTTTCAACGTGGCTAAGACTCTATCAATGGTTTCCGTCGGGGGAGCAGCTAGTGTGGATTTGGAGGGATTTAGGTCATCTGATAGCTTGGTCAGAGCCTGCTGTAACAAGGTTGTTTGGGTTTGTTGAAATGTTGACTCATGTTTATACTTCCTAGACTCGACCGGTTTGTGGCTGCGGTTTTTCTTCGAAGCTGGGCGGCTATTGGAATTGTGCTCTACTTGGGGTAAAGCTCGATGTAAAATCAGGGTATCCCGTTGGCGCTTAGCAACTACTTCCCACAGTTCCCCAATTTTCATGTGCTTGCTAGAGCCCAAGACACTGATTTTCAGGGTTTTCTGTCCTGGTCTGGACACTTTGAGTTGTACAAACTGTCCCCGTTTGCCTAACTGCACGACTCTGCCAGCGATTAACCATTGCTCCTCCTGGACTGTCTCAGTCATCGCTTCTAGGTAGAGAGAGCCAATTACACCATCTGAGCTAGTATTAGGGGCGACTTGCCAGGAATGGATTCCAGTAGGAATCTCATCAGTGGGTAAGGTTTTGATTTTGAATCGAAGGCCATCCTGACTTAGGAGATAGTTTACCTGAGCTACTGACTCGATGTTTCCAGTTAAGGTGCATTGGATGGTGTTGGTCATCGCTGTAGTGCCATTAGCAGTGGACTGTGTGACTATTCCTACATCAAATCAAAGATTATGATGTAGGCTTCTCAGATTTACAAATGAGACTTGCTGATCCTCAATATCTTGTATCGATTTACCACAGCCATTCAGCGGCAGTCCAACCGCCATTAACGCACGATTCAAAATGTTGATACCACTGTTCCAGTCACGGTCAATCGAAACACCACAACTGGAACAATGATGAACGCGCTCACTTAAACTTTTCAAGGGCCCTAGATCCACAATTGAAGCACTCAATACTTGTCCGACGGGGGTCAACTTTCTGGAGTAACAAACCGCGTTTGACCGCTACTGCTTGTAAAATTTCCATAAATGCCCCCCACGCCGCATCATGTATTGATTTGGCCAGTTTTGTTCTGGCAAGTCCTTTGATGTTTAAATCTTCATGAGCAATCAGGTCGTAATTACTACATAACCAATGAGCAACTTGATAATGAAATTCCTTTCGGCAACGGGTTAAATGAAGGTGCAATAAAGCCACTTGATTCTTAGCTTTTTCCCAGTTTTTAGAACCCTTAACACGACGCGACATAACCCGTTGGGCTTTTGCTAACTTGTCTTGAGCCTTTCGGTAAAACTGAGGAATTGCAATAGCCTCACCATCTGATGTGGTTAAAAATTTTTCTAAACCCACATCAATACCAACAGACGATTTAACTGAATCTACAGGAAGAAACTCAGGGACAGTATCATCTTTCATTGAAATGCAACAATACCAACCGTCTGCTTTTTTAACGATAGTGCATTGTTTGAGAGTGAAACCGTCCGGTATAGGTCTGTGCATTACCACAGGTATCTCACCAATCCGACTCAGCTCAAGCACTCCATCTTTTAGATGTGCTCCCGCTCTGGAATTGTTAACCCGTGGGAATACAAAAGATCGCAAGTCACCAGTTTTCTTAAACCGTGGTCGTCCCCCTCGTTGACCATTAACATCAGGTTTTCGCCATCTATCCCATGCTTTATTAAGCCGTTGTAGGTTAACCTGCTGAGTTTCTGTGTAGATTTGTTTGTACTCAGGGAACCACCGCTTAGTTTCTTTAAGGGCGGCTTGCTGGGTGTAGTAGTTGACAGGTTCCGGAATTTCACCAATCGGCTCACTCACAAGACTGCAACGGTCAATCGGGGTTCTAGTCCGCTTGAGCCAGTCAAGCCGTTGCCCTAGAGCATAGTTCCAGTGACGACGCAACAATTCAAGCCATCTCTCCATGATGGCTATCTGTTCGTCACTAGGCTTGATTCGATAGCAGTAAGTTAACAGCATAATGTGATTGTACTACTTGCGTACTGTTGAGAACCAAGATACCCCGTCGGGCAATTCCCCTCCCGCGCTTATCAAAGATTATAACGGGAGACCCCTTGCCCGTTTAGTTAGGAATTTTCTGGATTAGTTGCCACTTTAATGGTAGACAAGAGAATGGGAAATGATCCCAAATTACTTGGGTAGTTACTGATAATCCTCTATTATACCAGATCCGGTAGAGTGTAGCAGATATCGGATTCACTGATTAGGCTCAAAGGCTCGCGACTGAGGTTCAGAGGATAAACCGACCCAACAGTTGTTCAAAGAATGCCTCGTCGTGCTTTAGGGATGGTCGCCCGATCACCCCAAAGGGATGCTCCTTCAGAGCCGCTACGGGAACGCAATAATAGTGCGATTCGGGCAAAGCCCGACCCTTCGCGAACGCTATATCGCCATATCGCAATAATAGTAAGCCTAACTCTGGGATACATTGCCAATACTATCGGACAGGATACTATATCAAATCCGTTTAATTGTCCATAATAAAAATTACGATATTGTTAATCATCACTAATCCTCCAGACGTGATATAAAAATTTGATACTGATTACCTTTGATTTGGTGAGCAGGATACTTTATGATTAGACTATTATTTATTTGGAGCAGAATAGTAGGTTATAGCTTAGCTAAACTATACTAAGCTATCAGCTAATCAGCTATTCATGATGAGTGTAAGATAACAGACCAAAAAGACCCAAGTAACGTCAGCATCACCCACGAGGAAAAAACCTCTCCTCTATAGACGTTAACTCTAACGTCTATACTCTCCTAGGTTGATCAACCCAATGATTGCCTTAATTTAGCTATCAAATGATAGCTAAATACTTACAAATTACGGTATTTTTAGTCAGCATCTAACACCAAAAAATGAAAGCGATAGTAACAGAATACAATAGAGAGCAAACATCAGAATTACTACCAATACTATTATTAGTAATTGCCTTACTTGCTTTATCTATAACAGCCATCTTAATCAGGTTTTCTCTTCAAGAAATAAGTGCTAATGCCACAGTATTCAATCGTCTTTGGATAGCTACTCTAGTCTTTGGTTTGTGGAATGGATTCAGCCAAGTACGTACTCAAACATCCCAGAAGAACTCTGAACCACAGTCAGGTTACAAAATTGTCGATATCTTACTTTTGGTAGGCGTAGCGATCTCTCATCTGGGTGGTCGATTTCTATGGACTTGGTCTTTAACTAAGACTAGCGTTGCTAATGGTAATGTACTAGGAGCTCTAACACCATTTTTCGCTACTCTAGGAGGATGGTTATTATTTAAGCAGCGTTTTGACCGTAGATTTCTCATTGGTCTGGCACTTGCCTTGTTAGGGGCAACTACTTTACAAATAGAGGATTTTCTAAAGTCGCCCAATAACTTTATCGGTGATAGTGCTGCCTTAGCATCTTCTGTATTTTATGCAGTCAACTTTTTACTATTAGAACAACTGCGAACCAAGTTTTCTGTAGAAGGAATCCTGATTTGGCGCTGTGCTTTGGGAACACTTTTTATGATCCCAGTGGTTCTGATATTCAGTGATCAAATTTTCCCGATTTCTTGGTCAGGATGGTTAGCAGTGATTTCCCTAGCTCTTGTCTGCGAAGCTGTGGGACATGGTTTAGTAGTATACAGCCTCAAGCACTTTTCTTCAGGCTTTGTTTCCTTAGTATTGCTTCTCGATCCACTAGTTGCTGCTATTCTGGCCTGGATTCTATTTTCAGAAAACTTAAGTATTCTTAACTTACTAGGTTTTGCTGTGATTATGGAGGGAATTTATCTAGCAAAAACTGGCAAAGGTGCTGATAAGCCAACTATTAAGGAAGAAAACAGCTAATACCATTGGCCGTTATGGATGCTACAACTAGTTATATCAAGTCTGGTTGAATACCCATAATTAAGGGGAGATGGGGAGATGGGGAGATGGGGAGATGGGGGAGATTTTTATTAAGGGTAATTCTCCTGACATGATATAGCACTACGCATTCAGATGTTTAACATTCATAAACTCCGAAACTTAGTCATAGCTTACTTTTGACTTCTGACGCAAGAACCTTGCTGACTTGCGCGTAGCGCTATATTAGTCGGTAATTGGTAATTGGTATAGCAGTTCTCAATCGATTGAGAACTGCTATAATAGTTTTTATTTCATGACGGCGCTACTTTGCTCAATCCCTTTGTTTGATGTAACCTTCGACTATAAGTAACTGTTCTAAACCATCAATAAGACGATTAATATGAGCAATTAGAGTTGGAGGTGAAGACAAGGAATTTGTAATGTTATAAATTTCTTTTTCTATCCCATCTGGAACTTTGGAACATAGATTTATTACTTGTTCTAGGATTCGTTTTTCCCCTGGATGAGGAACAGAATTGATAGCAAAAATAATATCAAAATAACTTTCTAACAAGGCAGTAGTTCGATGGATGACACTGATATCATCTTGGCGATAGATTGCCAATTGTAACTGATGAGTATAAGCAGAAATAGTTTGCCTCAAGATTGGATAGTTTTTAGCAATAATGGCTTGTTTGAGGGGTTCAGGATAGGGCTGGTTTACCTTTTGTTGTAGCTGTTTAAACCAACCATCAGCATCATACAAACAGACAGAGGTTAGGATATTCCACCAAAAGCAGGTAGAATATCCAATGGAAGCTTGATGGTTGACGAGGATACGTGAAAGCTGTTCTTCAATCCATTGGGGGGTACGATACATCACATCCACACCAAATCCAGATTTGAGATCAATCCACTCATCACCTGTTTCCCAAAATTGATTGTTAATTTCTATGCGCTCTGCAAATGGTTTTGCGATCGCAGCTCGAATTTCTACAGGGATATCTTCCTTGACATAGACATAAAAATCGTAGTCTGATCTCTCGTCGGAAACCTGTTGGCTTTGAGAACCGGCTAATGCTACAGCGATAACTTGATCTAAAGCAGCAAACTCAGTCGCTATAGTTTTGGCTAAGGTATGAATAGTGTTAATTAAGGGAATATATTTAGAAACTATACCCACAATTCTCTCTAAACTGTTTGTAATGAAATGCCTCTCCGAGAGTAGAGCGTTTGTAAGCTATAAGCTATCAGCTATCAGCATATGCTTTGATATATTTTTCCCCAGACTTTCAATTCTAATTAATCTCGAACTATTAGGTGCGACCCGTGGCTAATTTAATTCGCCAAGGTCAAGCGCACCTTTAAATTTTACCCTTTGCCCACGCTACGCGAACGGCGCACGCTACTTGAGGTGAGGTTTATTTTAAGCACCTCAAGTAGCGTGAGCCAATGGCTCACGGCTGATAGCTGATAGCTGACTTACGTATTAATAAATTAGGATTAGTTATGTTTCAGAGAGACTTCTGCGAGCATACCAAGCAGCACCCTGCAAAGCGGCCTGGTCATTAAGAATCACATATATAGGAATAGACTTCAGCAAATCCACCATCTTATCCTTATTAATAAAATTTTCCATAAACAGAGGTTCACGCAGCTTATCGAGAATGCGAGGGGGAATCCCTCCACCGATATAAACACCCCCAGTTGCGAAAAACTTAAGGGCAGCATTTGCGGCTTCAGATGCCAAGATTGAGACAAACATCTCTAAAGCTTGCACACAAAGGGGACATTTATTGGCCAGAGCTGCATTACTAATCGCTGCGGCTGGCTCTCCTTTGCTCATTTCTTCTGCTAACCATTCAGGGGTGTTTCCATGTCCGCTATCCCGCAAATAATTATACATACGAACCAAGCCAGGACCTCCTACAAGAATCTCGTAGCTCACCCGTTTGTATTCTTGCTGAACATAACGCATTAGTCCAACTTGAAGCTCATCCAAAGGAGCAAAGTCAGTACTTCCACCTTCAGATGCGATCGCATGAACTCGACCTTTCACCTCAACGGTTGCTGCTTCTCCTAAGCCAGTACCAGGTGATACTACTGCTCGATTGCCCCCTGGTATTTTAGTGCCGACATTAAGAGTGACTAACTGATCATCTTTTAGGGTTTCTATGCCATAAGCATTGGCTTCTACATCGTTGAGCAAGTTAACCGGAACACCTATAACTGAAACTAATTTAGCTGCTTCTACTTTATCCCAGGGTAAATTAGTCAATTTACACACACCTTCCTTGATTGGACCAGGTAAGCCGAAACAAGCAATTTTAATGGGATGGTCACAGCTTTCAACGAAAGCCCCTACCAGCTCCTCAAAACTGTGATAGTCTTTGCACTTATAAGTGCTTTTTTGGACTACAGAGAGGTTCTCGTCAAATATCGCTAATCGGCAATTTGTTGCCCCTAAGTCACCTGCTAATATCATAAGTAATTCAAAATTACAAATAAAAAAATGCTATCAACGTTTTAAGTTAATTATACCTTAATCAGTAAGCATTCAGCCGTCAGCATTCAGCCGTCAGCTGATAGCTGATAGCTTACCTTAATCAACTTCTTAAAAATCAATCACTAAGGCTCGGCAATCCGGTTGATTGTGGATATCAACTGCTTCTGTTGTTAATTTTGAGAAGGGAATAGTATTGGTAATAATCGGTTCTAGATCAATCTTCTTTGTGCAAATTAGTTCTATGGCCTGACGAAAATGCTCTGGAGTATATCGATAGCTACCATAAATCTTGAGGGAACGATAATGAATTAAATTAGGATTGCCCCGAAACTCAGTTCCCGGGGGTGTTCCACCAAACCCAACTGCGGTACCGCCACACCTGAGCAGGGTTAATGCCTGTTCATAGGTTTCCCCAGAGCCAACGGCTTCAATAACCACATCAGCACCATAACCGTCGGTTTGAGCCATCACTATCTCTTTGAGAGACTCTCGGGTAACATTAACGGTACAATCAGCCCCCAAAGCTGATGCCTGTTCCAGAGAATCATCATGTTTGCCAGCTAGAATAATTTTGGTAGCACCTCTCAAGCTCGCTAGCTGAAGGAAGGTCAGTCCGACACCGCCATCACCAATAATTACCACGCAATCGGACAAACCAATATTAGATAAGTCAATACCCTGAAGGATACAGGCTAGTGTTTCTGTAAAGGCAGCAAACTCATAGGGAATTGATGAAGGCAGCTCAACGATACCGCTAGCCAGGGAAGCCGGAACGCATACAAACTCAGCCATGCCACCGGGTTGTAACTTAGTTGGGTTGAGGCAATGGCCTAATGCTCCTCGCTGACAGTAAAAACACTCTCCACAGGGTTTTTCTGGGTTGACGGTAACGCGCATCCCTGGCTTGACTTTGGTAACACTCTCCCCTACAGCAACAACATCTCCTGCCAGCATCCTACCAAAAATGACTGGAGGATTATGTTTGGCGTGTCCCACTAATACCGCCCGTGCGTGCATCGCACAAAAGAAACACTTCTGAACCTTTATCAATACTTCCCCTGCGCTAGGTAATGGTCGGTCTATTTTTTCTAAGCGAAAGTTCTCACGTCCTGGACCATACCAGACCGCAGCCTGCATGGTTGTCATAATATTTTGCTCCAATGTTGTTTACTGTGGGTGCATCTCATTAAAGCTGTTTGACTCTGTGGGTGGAATGGGCATCTGGGTGGAATGGGCATCTGGGTGGAATGGGCATCTGGGTGGAATGGGCATCTGGGTGGAATGGGCATCTGGGTGGAATGGGCATCTGGGTGGAATGGGCATCTGGGTGGAATGGGCATCTTGCCCGTTTCATTTCCGAGCGGGCTGTCCTAACTCTGGCTACGAGGCGGAAAATTAGGGCCCCCCTAAAGCACCACTAGCAACTCATTAAAGCTGTTTGACCCTGTGGTGCGTTACGGGCAGCAACCTAACCCTGGCTACGAGGCGGAAAATTAGGGCTCCCCTAACGCACCCTACGAAACTAACCTTTAGTGCTCTGCTAGTTTAAGCTACATGTTTAGCCTAGGTTGAGCCTAGCTATCATGAGCTAAAAACTTTTTCAGCCAAGGCTCAGTGATTTGTTCTAGGGATTCAAGGGTGACATCTGCGATCGCAAAACGTTCATCCTCTAGATTTTCTGGTGCTGGAACTGCAATACATGCCATGCTGGCAGCTTTGGCACTAATCACGCCACGAACCGAATCCTCTAAGGCAACACACTTGGTTGGTTCTATACCCAGACGACGGCTAGCGGTGAGATATACTGCTGGATGGGGTTTACCAAATTCCTCGGCTTCTGCTGATGTAATCACATCAAAGGCATCCTTTAAATCGAGCCGTTTGAGTACTGTATCAATTAGACCGATGGGAGATGACGTGGCTAGGGCTAGGGGTAAGTTTAATTCCCGACACAAGTTTACGGTTTCAATTGCACCTGGCATCGGTTGTCCCATGGTCATCAATAGGTCACTCATCCGAGCAATCATTGTTCGACATACCTCAGCTTGGCTCATACCAGTCCAAGGAAATCGAGCATACCAATACTTGACCACCTCATCGTTTCGCAAACCCATTGTTTGAGAAGACATCTCCTCGTTCATGGGAATGCCAAGGTCATTGAAGACTTCGATTTCTACCTTAGACCAAAACGGCTCACTATCAATTAGTAAACCATCCATATCAAAGATCACAGCTACATCCTGCATCAGAATCTTCCTCAAGCGTCGAGATCTACAACAGTTCGGGTTCCAGGCTGTGGACTCCAATTAGTCAATTCTATAGGAAGCTTCTCGAGAGGGATAAACCGACCCAACAGTTGTTCAAAGAATGCCTCGTCGCCCTTGATGGATGCGATCGCCGCCGCAATGGTTTCGTCGGTAGCGCCAGCAAAAGACGTCACTACCGCAATCTCTCGCATAAATAACTCATGGGGAGAAATCGGTAAAGAAATTCCTTGTTTAGGAACACCATAGATACAGACTAAACCGCCTTTACGAACAAGATCTAGTGCTGTAGCCAGACCCCCTGGTGAACCGGAACATTCCACCACCACATGTGCCTGGTTTGGTTCTGGAACTTCGATCCGTTCAATTCCCAATTTGTTTAGCCAAGGGAGCGGCTCTTTGGTGATATCGTAAACTTTAATTTCTCCCTTGAAGTTGGGGGAATGATTTAGGAGGTAGGTAATTAGAGTACCTGAAATACCCCCCCCAATCACCAGGACTTTAGGGCGTGAAGTAGCTAATATATTAACACCAGCTAGAATCCGTTTTACTCCCCTTACTGCACAACTTAAAGGCTCAATGAGCACCCCTAAAGATGGATTGGAGAATTCAAAAGGATGTAGGGAATTTATAGGAGCACAAATTTGCTCAGCATACCCTCCATGTTCATTTACTCCAAGTTCTTGGAGATTGATGCAATGACTAGTTAATCCCTCTAAACAATAACTACATTTTCCACAGGAAATCTCATTATTGAGGGCAAAATGACCTTTTTGATTAGGCAGGCTACAGACTACTTCATGACCAAGAATACAATCTTTATCTAAGCCTGCTGCGGTTAGTTGCTGGTCTGTTTTACAGACTCCCACAAATTCTACCTTAGCAATGACTTCATTATCTTGAGTCTTGCTAGGCTCAGGAAAATCGCGAATGTCTACTTGATTGGCTTTGGATAAAACTGCTGCTCTCATTAAATAGCTCCTGCGGTTTCAGGGGTTGGACATAATAGGATATCAAGTTTGTGTAGGACTTGATCTAAAACACCAATAGTGCAATCAATTTCCTCGTAGCTGATATCAAGATAAGGAGCAAATTTCAAAACGTTCAGGTCGTATCCTCCGGTTTGGAGAATCATGCGCCAACTCTGGTCTTTCCAAATAAAATCATTATCCTGAGCAATGCTTGCTGCTAGTTTGGCAGACCCTTTGTAAGGTATACCCTTTTCATCAGCAAAAACCATGTTAAGTATAAGTCCGAGTCCATCTACGCTATAGACACAGGAATGACGGGCTTGGAGTTCTTTTAGTTTGCTCAAAAAGTACAAACCTTTTGCTGGTACTGATCTTTCGTAGTCTTGTGCCAGCATATAACGCCATGTTGCTAAAGCAGCAGCAGTTCCGAGAGGATGGTTAGCAAAATTGCTGTGAGCGTGTCCAGGAGTGAAAAAGTCTGGTGCTACTAGGTCTTCTCGCGCCCAGACTAAGCTAACTGGACTCAAACCATTGGTGAAGGATTTGCTCAACGTAATAATATCTGGCACAAACCCAAAATGTTCGAAGGCAAATAATTTACCAGTACGGTACATCCCAACTTGAATTTCGTCATCAAAGACAAGAAGTCCGTGCTTTTGTCGTAACTCACTGATAAACCCTTTAAAGAAATCCCTGGGTGGGATGGTGTAGCCTCGTCCTTGACAAGGTTCTACAACTATCGCACCGACTTCTGAACTGGTCTCACTTGCGATGCCATAAAATTCGTTGGAGAATGCCTTCCGAATCATGCTCTCGCAGTATAAGTCACAGGTTTCCCGTTCCTTTTCATAGAAACACTGAGCGCAGTTAGCAAACGGAAACATAACTGCCCGTTCTGAGAACTCATTAAAATACTGTCGATATCGATGACTACTCGAAAGGTTGAGAGTACCAAGAGAGCGACCATGATAACCACCCATCATCACAGCTACTTTATTCTTGCGGGTGTTTTTACGAATAATCTTTAGGGCATCTTCCACCACAAGTGCGCCGCCCACATTAAAAGATACTCGGCCTTTGACACCTGTTCTTTCATACATCGCATCTACTACTTGTTTGGCGATTAATAATTTTTCACGATGTAGAAAGTCGCCATTGGCTTGAGGTAATGTATGGAGTTGTTTAGTAACCTCTGATTCAATCTCTGGATTGCGATACCCAAAGTTACAACTTGAGTGCCACATTCCCGTATCGATATAAGATTTGCCTTCATCGTCGAAAACCAATCCACCCTTACAACCAGTTACAATGATCGGTCGCTCTTGATAGTGAACAGTATCCCCCCAACATAGATATTCCTGATCAATTTCGCGCAGAGCCTGGCTATCGATTGTAGTTGGTGAATCTAGTCTTTCTTTATCTAAGACCGAATTTATTTTGATGCCTTGGTGCAAGGACATTTCTGTACTATTGCCACACCATTCTTCAGCCGTTTTTGACGATCCTTGATTAATCTCGGTCATGATATCACTTTTTTTCTTGTTTTACCTTTTTTGCACAGGGTAAGCGCAATAATCAATAAAGATGCAGTCTGATCAGCACTATTTAAAACAATTACCATAGTACTACAAATCACTTCTTAATATGAGCCTAATCCTTGCTATTGCTCTGGATCAGATTTTGGGTTAATTTTTATTGCGCTTACCGGAATTTTCTGCACCCAGAGTATCCTATCACAGGATAATGAAATGATCTGGATTTAAAATATTAAAAAATTGTTAAGCTTAACCAAAACAAGATTATTACCCAGAAATATTGACAATCTATTAAATATATGATAAAAAAAAAATTATCAAAAATACTAACTATAAACGGTGTAACTTCAAGTCAGTTCCATAACACTTTATAAATTTTTATATATGTGATAATTTTTTATTATCAAAAACCCTAACTATAAACGGTATAACTTCAAGTCAGTTGCTTTATCCTTTACGCCATAAAGCTTTGATTAGTATTTTAGGGAGCAGGGACTTCGGAGCAGGTAACAGGAAATAAGGAATAGCGATGCAGCAAGGGAACAGGGGAGGCAGTGCGGTCTTGGGGAGGCAGCGCATGGGTCTGTGTGCGGACGCAGGTTCCGCACACAAACCCATGCGCCACTCGCGGTCTGCCGTGGTTCCCCCCACTCGCGCTTGGGATCAAGACGGGAACAGGGAAAAAATTCTGTTTACCTCAGGTGCGACCTGAGGGTCGCACCTGTGGATATTATTTCTACGGCTATTTTTTTTGAATTTTAATTTAATCTAATCGACAAGCTATCAATAAAAGGTTTTTTTTCGGGAAAGACTTAGGGAAAGTTAACTCTTTTATGATGCCAACAATGAACACCCGTTACCGCTGTTGAGTAATGCCACAATCGGCGGCATCAACTAATCGAAAAACTACCTGGTATTTAACCCCGTCATAGTTACCTGAAGTATGGAGTTGTTCCAGTCTCTTAAGATGATCATCCCAGTCTTGCCAATCCTTCGTTGTTTTAACTAACACGACGGCATAGTCACTCTGGAAGAGCCCTATAAATATCGTAAA
>NZ_JAAHIE010000419.1:0-6583 GCF_010671945.1 Moorena sp. SIO4E2 | reverse complement strand
ATTTTTAAGGCTTTTTGAAGTATTGTTTTTTGCTCTTGTGTCAGATAATTTTTTGCTGGCATATTTCCTATTATTGGGTTATTTATTAATTTTTATTATACCAATTTAAATGCCGAACAGCTTATGAAACAGCTAATATAATTTTTTTTTTGTTATTAAAAATTAGCATTACCTTTCATGATATATTGATAAATGCTAGGTCAATTTACTAAAAAAAATTAGTGTAGTTTGTCTTCCGGCGTTTTTCATAGCTATAAGGTACACAGGATTTTATACCTATTACCTATTACCTATTACCTATTACCTCCTATAAATTCCCTGCTCCCTGTTCCCTGTTCCCTTTGGTATATAATTAAAAAAATAACCTTTAATTCAAAAGCGATGGAAACTCAAGACTTAAAAACACTGATTAAAGAAAGCATCCGAGAAGTTTTGAGAGAAGAAAGACTCTTACTCTGTCATATGTTAATGCCTTACGTTAGTGATCAAGATCAACAAGAGCTTGACACCAGCTTTGGCTTACCTCAAGACTATGAGACTGAAGAAGTAACTGATCTAACAGATGGGATTAAAAATGACTATTAAATTCCGCAAGAGTGCGATTAAATTATTAGACTCTGCTGATTATAGCGTTTCTAGGACTCATGAGGTACACATAATTCTTTGACTATTGGCTCTTACCTCTTCTGTCTTATCTACTCCCTGCTCCCTGATACCTGCTCCCTAAAACCCAGATATTTGTACCTCACAAGTCGTAGAATTGCTATAAACTATTCCCATCACAGAAATTATTCAAAGTCAATAAGCTTGATAACATTATCGCTCCGGTAACGCTTAAGGAATTTAATCTAACGATTTAAAGGTTAAGTTATTAGGATAAAAGTTTGATTGACTATAGTTTTATAATACAATTCGTGAGCGTGGAAATGTTTATACTCACATCTGGCACCATTGGGATTAATCGTCGGTGGGCAGTGCCTACCTACGCTCAACGCCCAGCTGATCTGATCTGTCGAAAGCACTGCCCACCCTACTTGCTTTGCTATAAATCCCGATAGCTATAATTTCAGTAGAAGAATAATAGTGGGTGGCACACTACTGTATTACCCCCACTTCCTATCGTGAGGTTTGTTGCGTATCTCATACGGTGTTCAGGAAATGAATCAAAACCTATCTGTTAAGGGAGCAGCTATTTTAGCTACCGTTGTCGGTGTGATGGGAATGGGAGTGGCTTTCCCTAGGTCTAGCTGGGGGCAAAGTATCATTGCTCAACAACCCAGTTCACCAGGGAGTGAAAGGGCTGAAGAGTTATCCCTAACAGAAGCCTCTCAACTCAATCAGCAAGCCATTAAGCTTTATCAGCAAGGAAAGTACTCAGAAGCGATTCCCCTAGCGGAGAGAGCATTAGAGATTCGGCAAGAAGTCTTAGGAGAGGAACACCTGGATGTGGCAACCAGCCTCAATAATCTGGCATTACTCTACAAAAGCCAGGGCAGATATGCTGAAGCCGAACCCCTCTATCAACAAGCCTTAGCACTGAGGAAAAAACTCCTTGGTGAAGACCATCCCCATGTGGCAACCAGCCTCAATAATCTGGCATTACTCTACAAAAGCCAGGGCAGATATGTTGACATACTCACCGTCCTAGAAGAACGGTGATTCTTGACAGATCATCGGGGTGTGCTGCCGTTCGCGTAGCGTGACCTACGGTCTCAACAGTCTTATCGCCCCTCCTTGCCCATTTAGAGTCATGCCGATGCCCCATGCCGACTTTTTCTATGTTTCTAGCAGCGTTTATGTCTCTGTCCTGCTCGGTTCCACAATTAACACAGAGTATTGAGCGTACGGACAAATCGAGTTTCCCCCACTTGAACCCACAATCTGAGCAGATTTGACTAGTGGGTTCCCAACGGCTTATAACCCGAAAATCCCTGCCATATTTATCTGATTTTGCTTGAGCTAGACTCCTAAATTCTGACCAACCTTGCTGGCTAATAGCTCGCGCTAGTTTGCGATTTTTGACCATTCCTGACACGTTAAGGTCTTCTAGGACAATTACTTGGTTCTCGCTGACTATCCTAGTTGAGAACTTATGCAGGAAGTCTTTCCTTTTGTTGGCGATTTTATTATTTAGTCTTGCGATCTTAATGCGAGTTTGCTCCCTCCGGTTAGACCCCTTGGCTTGTCTAGCAAACTTTCGTGTTTGTTTGCGTAATTTTCGATCTAGTTTTGAATAGTCAGGACTCTTGACATGACCCCCATCACTCATTACCGCGAAAGTCTTGATACCTAGATCAATCCCAATGCTTTGGTTCTTGGCATCAACTTGAACAGGCTCAATATCTACTACAAAGCTCAAGAAATAATTGTTAGCACAATCTAAGATAATGGTCACAGAGCTTGGATCAGATGGCAATTCCCTAGACCAGATCGGTTTGACTACCCCAATCTTGGCTAAGTAAACTCCATCACCTTGAATAGAGAAACCTCTGCGAGTTAATCTTGCTGATTGATTATTGGATCGCTTTTTGAATCGTGGAGACCTAACTTTTCGTCCTTTTCGTTTTCCATTGTGCGACTCAAAGAAGTTCTTAAAAGCAACTCCCAAATCAGCTACGGACTGCTGCAAAGGAACGACTGACACTTCAGACAACCATTTTCTTTCTTCGGTCTTTTTAGCCTGAGTTATGACCAGTTTCTGTAAGTCTCCAGATTTTATAACCTTCTTAGATTTATTGCAAATAGCCAGAGCATCGTTCCACACGACTCTGACACAGCCAAACAGCCTAGCTAAGTCCTGTTTCTGTTGGTCAGTTGGATAAAAACGATATTGGTATCTTGCTTTCAATTGGCGTTTTCTAGTTGGTCTGTACTCCAATTATAGTGTAATCTACAAGATTTGACAATGGGTTTCCGGAATATTGGCACAGTATTAAGCTCCTTGCAAATGCACCTAGTATGCGTAACTAAGTACCGCCAAAAAATATTGACCACTGAGAGTCTCGCGGCCATTGAAAATTCGTTCAAAGAAGTGGCTAAGAAAATGAATTTTTAAATTAGAGAACTTAATGATTTGTTCGCGTTCGCCTTTGGCGTGGCCTACGGCCAAGCGTGGCCTACGGCCCAGGGTAAACGCAAGAATCAATAAGCCTAGGCTTATTGATAAAAAAACCGAGTCATTCTCAATAAATTAACTCTATTGCGAGTACAGTTATACGAGATTATAGGGGTTTCGAGCCACGATCAATCGATATCCAGCCAATGCACATTATGGGCAATTTTTTCTTGCGCTTACCCTGGCCTACGGCCTCAAGTTACCGTAAGAATAAAGGAGCCAAAATTCGCCAAGTTTTAACCAAAGGTGCGCTTTCCGTATTAAGAATTAAATTCGCCACTGATCCCACCTCTTTTACGTATAGCTGAACAACCATAAAGGCTCCTTTATTCTAAGGTTTCGTCTCCTAGAAGGACGGGGCTTGAGACCCATTTTTTTGGTCAATATCGAGCTGCCCTCCAGTCCCTAGCCACAGATTCTCCCTTGACTAATCAACAAGCTCTAGAGATTCTGTGTGCCAGAGATGCACTCCACAATGCCCTCACTCAGGAACCCTTCATACCTGCAGAGCTTCTAGAGTGCATCCATGAGCTAGATGCCCAACTCCAACAACACAAACAACGGATTGACCAAGCTCTGGAACTTTCTACCTATCGCCACAGCCTACCCGCAAAGCCTAAGGGCTGGTGGTGGTATTTGGATCAACAGCGTCCTCCTCATCGGCTAGATCGTCGCGACTGGGTGTTTAAGGGTCTGACCTTTGGAGGTTGGAGTGTCAGTCTGGCTCTGCTGGTCAATATTGCCAGTCGTTTCTTAAGTGGTGGTCCCGATGTGGTTGGCACTTTCGCCATGATTGTACCAAGTCTGATTACTCTGCTAAAAGCCAAAAGTGACCTTACCAAAGAAGAGCAAAAAGACAACGATTTCTCAGAAGCATTGAAAAAAGGTTTTGAGGAATTGCTAACTGGTTTGAAGGTGCCTAAGTTTCTTCATGCTGAAACTAAGTTTCTCTCCACCATGGCTCTATTGTTGGGATTGCTAGGGTTTTGGTATAGCCTACCCAGTATTTCAGCTATCTACAATCGACGTGGCTTAGAGCACTATCGAGCCGGTGAGCTTAGTAGTGCCGAAGCCGACTACCAAAGAGCGATTGCCCTTGATCCTAATAATGCTAAGGCCCATTATAACCTGGCCGTAGTTTATGAAGACTGTTTACAGCTCAAGAAATCAAAGCAAGAGTACCAGCTGGCCGTAAGTGCCAACATTCCTAGGGCATACAACAACTTGGCCAGACTCTACATTCGAGAGGGAGACTATCCTGAAGCGGCAAATCTTTTAGTTGAAGGTCTAAAATTAACCACCAAGGAATCAGTTTATCCAGAGGATCAGTACAATTTCTATAAAAATTTAGGGTGGGTAAGATTCAAACAAAATCGGGATGATGAAGCTAAGATTGCCCTGGAAAAAGCTCTCAACATTGCTAATAATCCCAAGGTAGCAAACTATCTGCCCAATCGTGCCTCTGCCTCTTGTATTTTAGCTCAGGTACTTGAACGCCAGGAAAAACCTGAAGCTCTCCAGGAATGGGAAAATTGTCGAAATTTAATCATCGGAAATCCTCTGATTTCAAAATCAAACCAATGGGTGGCTCTAACTAATGATTTAGGAATAGGAAATCGTTTGATTCCAGAAGAAGACACCTGGTTACATCTAGCTAATCAACGTATTCAGAACGCTCAACAACAGAAACCAATGCCATGATTTGGAAACGTCTATTCTCCATCTCCCTACTTTCCACGGTTCTAATCGCGATCGCAGCTCCAGCCACTACTCCGGCTGAGGGTCTTTATTACATTTCAGCTCTGACAGGGAATGTTCAAGTGAAACGTCCCCTGTGGTTTGGTTATGATCGAGCTCACCAAGGAGATATCCTCAAGCTCACAGACCGGATCTGGGTCAGAAACCCTCAATCCTCTGCTACAGTATTTTGCAATCATCTCAATAGTTGGCAAGTTCCTGTAGGAAAAGCTTTGAAGGTGTCTAAAGGTTGCTCAGATTCAGCAATATTATCAGATTCAGGAATATTGTTCCGAGCGGAGGATCCCCTAGCACCTGGACGTGGCATCGAGAATGAAGACGTTCCCTACCTGATCAGTCCTAGGAATACAGCACTACGTCCTAATCAACCCCTGACCCTGCGCTGGAATGCTGTGAAAGAAGCCACCCACTATGATGTTACTATTAAGTATCTGGCAAAACCAGTGTGGGAAAAACGAGTATCTGAAGCCATAGTTGATTACCCTGATAGCTCCCAACTCCGACGGGATCGGGATTATTTTATAGTGGTGACTGCTAGTACCGGTGTGTCTTCAGCTGAAAATCCCAATCAAGAGCCAGCTCCCACCATTACCCTGCTGACGGATGAGCAGGAGCAGGAGCTAAAGAAGAACCTAGCTAAGATTGAGACACAAAATCTGGATGCAGATGCCAAAGCTCAGGGGCAAGCTCATCTTTATCACAGCACTTGCCAAGATCTAAATTATCCCAACACTTGTCTCAATCATAATGCCATTGACCTTTTAGAAACAAGAATCAAAGCTGGTACAGACAATGCTGCCATTTATCAGCTCCAAGCTGACATGTATAAGCGCATTGGACTAAAGCGACAGGCTCAGCAGCGTTACCGCACAGCCCTGGCACTGGCTAAAAAAGCTAACAATTTGCCATTGCAGGCGGAAATTCAAGAACAGCTTGGTGAGATTGCCCACAACCTAGAAGAGTTTGCTGAAGCAGTTGAATGGCTAGAGGCTGCTGAGGGAATTTACCAAAAGGGTTTAAATTTGGAAGATCCAGAGGTAAAAAGCAAGTTAGAGGAGCTAAGGAATAATATTGAGGATTCTCGACAGAGGATTTGAGGGGGTAAGTAAGTAGTCAGGGGTCAGTGGTCAGCGGTCAGCGGTCAGCGGTCAGCGGTTGGCCTTTGGCTTTGTGGCACAGGCTTCGATGCTGTGACATAGCACATTAGCTTATATCATGTCCGGATAATTAGTGATAAAAAACCATTACCCTTGAAACCTTACTCCTTTACTTCTGCCTTCTGCCTTCTGCCCTCTGCCTTCTTTTCGCGCCTAGTATAAGTATTCAACCGGACATCATATTAATGGTTACCGAAAAACTGTCACCATTGGTGGCAGAAATTGCTGCATCTCCTAAAAGCTGTTTGACCCGGTGGGTGGAACAGGCATCAGGCGTGGAACGGGCATTAGGCGTGGAAGGGGCATCTTGCCCGTTTCATTTCCGGGCAGCAACCTAACACTGGCGGTGCGTTACGGGACGGGCTTTCTCAACACTGGCGTTAGAGGTGGAAAATTAGGGCGAGCCCATCCCTAACGCACCCTACTGGCGTGGCACAGCTAAAATAGTGCAATAGAAATAGGATAACTGAGGCGGAAAGTATGGGAAGAGGAAAACGAGACAAGGTGATTCTGAGTCGAGAACAGAGAAAAAGGCTGGAAGTCATAAGCAACA
>NZ_JAAHIE010000418.1:0-6596 GCF_010671945.1 Moorena sp. SIO4E2 | reverse complement strand
TGCTATATCTGGTATGGTATTGTGATTCGCGCACGGGCAAAAAGGGAGGGATAAGGCAGAATAAAAGGAGTAAGGTTTAATCGGAAATGGTTTTTTATCACTAATTATCCGGAGATGAAATCATTCATTGGTGAGAATCGCAATAAGGGAAAGAGGGGAAAGATCACCGAAGTTAGAATTCAGTTATCTTCCTCTCCTCCTCTAACAATAATTCTGCAAAAAAATGATTTTATGCTCTGGCAAGCTTTGCTCTACTGCAGGCTTGCAGAAAAATCCTAGACAAACACCTCATTGAAATTCTCGTAGAGAGTACTAGCTTGAGTCCAACTCACCACAGCCAGGAGGTCTCCGCCGCTCGAGATTTCAGCACCATCCTGACCATCAACGATGCTCACCTGATTAGGATTGGCAACATCAAAGGTAGTTAGACCAAGCTGGAAGTTGTTGACGGTATCATATCCATTGCCGGTGTCGAGAACAATTCGATCCTCACCACCCCCTAGCCACAGGGTGTCGTAACCACTGCCACTGCGAATGTAATCATCGCCAGAGCCAGAATAGATGATGTCATTACCAGAACCACCATAGATTACATTATCACCCTCACTGCCGAAGATGGTATCGTTACCGCTACCACCGCTAATCAAATCCAGCTGTGAACCACCGTAGATCAGGTCATTACCACTGCCACCGATAAGGGTATCAATTCCCTCACTACCAGAGATCGTGTCATTGCCACCGAAACCGTTAATATAATCGTTTTCGACAGTGCCAAACAGGTTATCATCACCTGATGTTCCCGTGATATTATTGATAGAATTCATTGATGTTTCCTCCTTAATAAGGAATCGTCAGTTGCTATGTAACCCACACCTCGGTTGTATCTGAAGTTACATCTGAGGTGGTGTCTGAGGCTGTATCTAAAAACTGCTGTGTTTTTCAGCCTCTAATGGTTAATCAAACTAAATCTGCCCTTTTTCTACAAAAGGGCAATTTTTTGTAATCTTTCTTAACAAAAGCCCTGGGCAGAAAAACCCTGATCAAAAATGCGCCTGAGTTAACTCAGACGCACTATGCTAATCAAATCATGATTTTATGCTCCGGCAAGCTTTGCTTTACCAAAGCCTTGCAGAAAAACCCTAGACAAACACCTCAGAGAGATTATCGATCAGAGTGCTAGCTTGAGTCCAACTCACTACAGCCAAGAGGTCTCCCCCGCTCGAGATTTCGGCACCATTAGCACCATCAACGATGCTCAGCTGATCACTATCGCCAGCATCAAAGGTAGTCAGACCAAGCTGGAAGTTATTGATGGTATCAAAGCCATTGCCGCTTTCGAGGACAATTAGATCCTCACCACCCCCTAGCCACAGGGTGTCGTTACCACTGCCACTATTAATGAAATCATTGCCAGAGCCAGAATAGATGATGTCATCACCAGCATCACCAAAGATTTCATTATTACCCTCACTGGCGAAAATGGTATCGTTACCGCTACCACCACGAATCACATCCAGCTGTGAACCACCGTAGATCAGGTCATTACCATCACCCCCAAGAAGGGTATTAATTCCCTCACTACCAAAGATTGTGTCATTGCCAGCCAAACCCTCAATCTGATCGTTTTCGACAGTGCCGAACAGGGTATCATCGTTTGATGTTCCTGAAATCAGAGTGTCGTCAATATCTAAGTTGATGTTGAGATCAATCAAGCCTGTGGTGGAGGAAAAGCCATCAACAGCAATTTGGTAGGTTGTACCAGCGCTAACGGTAAATTGAACTGCGCTTTGGAAAGTCATGCTATCATCATCATTACTGGCAATCTCTGTTAAGCTGTTAACTGCTGAACCGGTGTAGACTGCTAGGGTAGTGTCGTAGTTACTCCCAAAAGTATCAATGGTCACGATACCATCAGCGGCAGCTGTCCAAGACCACCAACCAGAATTTAACGGGCTGCTAACTTCTGCATGATCCGGCTCACCTGGCTCCCCAGTGAAACCCAGACTATTGCCTGTGGTACTAACTGATGTACCGTTTAACGATATCCGGTCGGCAAAGTTATCATTAGAAACCATTGATGTTCCCTCATCTAAGTTGATGTTGAGATCAATCAAGCCTGTGTTGGAAAAAAAGCCATCAACAGCAATTTGGTAGGTTGTACCAGCGCTAACGGTAAATCGAACTGCGCTTTGCAAAGTCATGCCATTATCATCATTACTGGCAATTTCAGTTAAGCTGTTAACTGCTGAACCGGTATAGACTGCTAGGCTAGTGTCGTAGTTACTCCCAAAAGTATCAATGGTCACGATACCATCAGCGGCAGCTGTCCAAGACCACCAAGCAGAATTTAACGGGCTGCTAATGCCTGCATGATCCGGCTCACCTAGCTCCCCAGTGAAACTCACGTTAGTGCCTGTGGTATTAACTGATGTACCGTTTAACAATACCCGGTCGGCAAAGTTATCATTAGAAACCATTGATGTTTGCTCCGTAATTAATGAATTGTCAGTTGTTATGTAATGCACACCTGGGTAGTATCTGAGGTTGTATCTGAAAACTACAGTAGTTTTCAGCCTCTAATAGTTAAGTTAATCAAGTTAAATTTGACCTTTTTGTGAAAAAAGGTAAGCATTCAGCTCAGGCAAGGGCTGATATATAGTCAGCGTAGATGCGCCTAAGGCGTTAGCTGATAGCTGAATGTTTCAATTTATAGATTCAGAATAAGCGAAAAAATTGCTATTGATTATAAAATCAGCATAATTATACGTATCGATTAGTTAAAGATGTTGTGAAATAAATTTACTTCACTTAGATAATTTATAAAAAGCTTTAATTGGATGATCATTCATGTCCTTTAAAGCATTTACAGCGTTTTGCCATTCGGTCAGGTACAAATTATTGAGGTGCGACCCGTGGCGAATTAAATTCGCCAACGGAAAGCGCACCTAAGGTTTTAGGGAGCAGGGAGCAGGTAAGAGTTCAGAGGGGAAAAGGAAAAAATCCTGTGTACCTGAGGTGAGACCCGTGGCGAATTTAATTATTAATTCTTCGAGCACATCTGAGAGTTATTAAAAATGCTGTATCTATCCCTTTTGCCTCTTGCCTCTTGCCTTTTGCCTTGTCTTCACCCACGGTTTATGAGACTTATCCAATAGGTCTAATATATAATTACAGCGCGATGAAAGAAGCTATCTAAGTAATTTTTTTTTCTTTGTTGGAGTTTTCTTTAAACAATTTACGTCAGCTGTCAGCCGTCAGCTTAACATAAATCTCTTTAGGGATAATTTAATGTTGAGAGATTAATGAAAATGTAAGCTAATGCGCTACTTGAGGTGCTACTTGATGTGCCATAAGCTGTCACTCCTCAGCCGACTTAACTCAGATTAAACTAATGCTTACCTCTTTTATTAAAAACCTATTCGCGTAGCGTGGGCGTAGCGCATTAGCTGATAGCACCTCAAGTAGCGTGGGCGTAGCGCATTAGCTGACGAATTTCCGGTTTTTCATGAATGGGCAAGTAAATAGGTGATGCTTGCCAAGCTGGCACCAGCCATGAGGATATTTTTTAAATAGTTTAAATAGCGTTTTGAGTTACTGCTGCTGAGTAATAGTAAGAAATAGATATCTAGGTATACACGAGAATAATCTAAATAATAACCTAAGATAGTCATGCTAGTCATGGAAAATAGCACAGCATAAATAATTGCACTGATTAGGATAACCTTGTTTTCTCGTAGGGATTGACTGGCTAGCAGTATAGTGACTACAAAAGCTGCTATTAATAAGGCAAACGAATAAGCTTCAAACAGGTTTTTTCCTCCTAGTCCTCCTGTGAGACTATTAATCAGCTTTTGACCTATGCCAAATAGGGGGTAGCCAAAATTTTCACTACCTTCTAGATTTTCTTGAGCCTCTAGACGATAGAAAACATAGATAGCCCACCCAGCTACTGGTATCCAAGCCCATAATAGATGTTGCAGCTGCCGACCTTTGCGCTCCCATATACTGGTTAATAAAATTGCCAACCACATTAATAGCATTGTCTCCCTTGTCAGACAAGCAGCTGTGATGGCTATTGCTGTGTAAATCGGTTTTTCATTGCGATAAAAATAGATAGCTGTTACTAGCAGCAAGCTACTGATTAAATCAGCTGTTGAAAGGGATAAAACCATCCAAACTCCTGGTATAGAAAGAACCAGGAGTGAGTGCCAAGTTCTACCACTATATTGTTTCAGATATAAACTACTCACAAATACTATGAGAATAATAGCTAGACAGTTAATCCCAACCATTGCGTAGGGAATTAACTGGGGATTCCCAAAACCTAATAGATAACCTAGCAGTGGATAGAGAATTCTTCTGTAGCGATATTGCGGAGGAGTAATGGCTTCTATTGTCCCTGAGTTTTCTAACCATGGATCGAGAGCAATACTCAGAAACTGTTGACCATCATATCCCTGCTCTCCCTGATAAATCAATACTTTATGACTATTGAGATAAGGAGAAATAGGAAATAGTGACCCAATTCTGAAAAAGCCAGTAATATTTCCTTCAAATTTGACAAAATAAAAAAAACTTACTATAACTAATACTAAAATAGCAGCCAATATTGTGTGCCTAATCTCAACCGGCTGGCGATTCCATAATTGTTTCATGATGTAATATCATTTTCGGTTGAACACTTATAATTAGTAGATAATAGGGAACAGGGAACAGGAAACAGGGAACAGGCGATGAGCAGGGAGATTACTTACAATAAGGAAGCTAAGTTTTTTGATAACTGATTATATTAACATGATATAATCCGCTATACCCTTTGTTACTATAGCTATTTATATCCTAATGAGGTACACATATTTTTTTCCCTCTTGCCTCTTGCCTCTTGCCTTTTGCCTCTTTTATGTTCCCTGTTCCCTGTTCCCTGTTCCCTGTTCCCTAAAACCCAGGAATGTGTACCTCACCTAATTGAAAAATGCTATAAACACTATAATTGCTTATAAAATTAGCAAAAAGTAAAAATGCGCCTGGTTAATTCCAGACGCGGGTAATCTTTGCAGCTGACGTTGACACTCCCCGTCCTAGAAGAACGGGGATTCTTTAATCAACGAGGTCACTTGCTCAGCCAAACCAGAGTCAGGCAAAGTAGAGGTGTCCTCTCCTAAAGCGTTCGGATCGATGATCCAGGTTCCGGTGTGCCCCACCGTACCCAAGGCTCTATTAAGGATGTTAATTGCGGCATTGTGATCGCGATCTAATTGACAACCGCATTTGCAAGTATGAGTTCTAGTTGATAGAGACTTTTTCACGACCTCACCGCATTCAGAGCAGTTTTGACTAGTGTAAGCAGGATTTACTGCAACAGTGACCCTACCAAATTTTTTCCCAAAATGCTCTAAGCATTTCCTGAACTGATACCAACCTGCGTCATTAATAGATTTTGCAAGACAGTGGTTTTTTACTAAGTTTCTTACTCTCAAATCTTCATAGGCAACCAAGTCGTTAGACTGGATTACGCAACGTGCGAGTCTCTTCGCATGTTCCTCACGCTGCCTACTTATTTTGAGATGCGTCCTGCCTAGTTTATTAATGGCTTTTCTACGATTGGCTGAGCCTTTCTTTTTGCGGGATACCCGACGTTGATAAAACTTAAGTCGCTTTTCCCCCGTTCGATAAAATCGGGGATTAGATTCTGAATTGCCATCAGAATCTGTGTAAAACTCTTTCAGTCCAACGTCTAATCCGATAGTTTTCCTTGATGGCTTTAGTTCCTCCTTGTTATCAACTGAGACACAAAACTGGACATAGTAGCCATCTGCTCTTTTTACTATCCTAACTCGCTTGATTTGTTTCTTATCGAAACGCCATAAGTCCCACTTACCTTTGAGTTTGAGCTTCCCAATTCCTTTCTTGTCAGTGAACGTGATTCGGCAAAGCCGACGCTTCGCGAACGACTTTTTGTCAGGGGATATTTTCCATCCTGACTGCTTGTATTCGACCGATCTACAATGCTTCTGGAATCGGGGGAACCCTTTCTTTCCAGGTACTTTCTTCTTGCAGTTTTCATAGAAACGGGCGTTCGCGTAGCGTGGCCTACGGCCAATCGATGACCATGCTCTCTCAGCAGCAGCCTGCCGAGCGGTCGAATTTAATTCATTGGCAAAAGAAAAGTTCTTAGCTAAGACTCTACAGTATTTATTTAAGTCGTATTTTGTAATCCCCTTATTGTCAATCCACAACCTAAGACAGGAATTGCGGACAAACTTAACAGTCCGGATAGCCTCGTTTATAGCTGAGTACTGACTATTTTTGCCGTATGCCTTAAATTCAAGAATTATCATCAGAAATCGACCTTTTCTGTTATATCATTATGCTAACGCGCCCAGCACAAATCGTCAAGTCTTAGCCCCAAAAAAAAAGCCGTCCTAGAAGGACGGGGTTTTAGACCCAATTTTTTTTGATAAAATAAATTAAATAAAATGAAATTAACCGAGTGCTTCAGCACCACCCACAACTTCCAGAATTTCCTGGGTAATTGCGGCTTGCCGTGCCTTGTTGTAGGTTAGGGTTAGTTTACCAGTCAGTTCCGATGCATTATC
>NZ_JAAHIE010000417.1:0-6607 GCF_010671945.1 Moorena sp. SIO4E2 | reverse complement strand
GTCTAATGTCGAGAGTTCATAATATTCTCACATGGGTAAAAAAACTTACTCGATTTTGTCCGATAACTGGCATTTCTCAGGAATTAGTTAGGTTCGATACTCAGAAGATGGAAAACCCTGAAATTTCTGGAACAGAGTATCAGCAGGGCACACTCTACGGATATGAAGTTAGAGAATATCTACTTTCCAAATGGAATCGTAAATGTGCTTACTGTGGTGTGACTGATACTCAACTAGAGGTCGAACACATCAAACCTAAATCAAAGGGCGGTTCTGACCGAGTAAGTAACCTAGCAAGTGAGGTATGGTTCCAGTGTATGAGTGAAGGAGTCAACTATCCCGTTACTGATTTGGTGTCGTGGCAGGGAAAAAGTTACTGTGGGGTCTAGTACGGAAAAGCGGGGAAATACTAACTCGCTTCTCCTCTGGAGTTTTTCTTGACTGGAACGTCTAGTTACTACAAAATAAGAGTTCATTTCTGAACCAGTCGCTGGCAAGGTTAGTACTGTCCCCAAAGGCAGTGCTGCTGTTAATGGAGCATTGGCAACTAAGATGTCCCACAAGTCCCCAACAAACGGAACCGCCACTGCGATAAATTTGGTAGCATCAATTACAGAACCGCCACCGACAGCTAACAGGTAAGTTATCTCTTCAGTGCGAGCAAACTTGACAGCATCTAACAGTATTTCCAGCTCAGGGTTAGGGGTGATACCACCGAATTCTAGAACTGTATGTTTGGCAAGAGCAGCTTTGACTTGTTCATATACCCCGTTCTTTTTAATGCTGCCGCCACCGTAGGTCATTAAAACTCTGGCATCGGTGGTAATCTCATTAGCAATAGCTGCAATCTTACCTTTACCAAATAGAACTTTAACAGGGTTGTATAAGTCGAAGCAATCCATTGGGTTACCTTCGATAGTGATAAACTAAAACGTTTGGTTGGTTTTGGTTAGGCTATCTATAAACATAGCAATCAACTATCAATATTCCGAGCCTAGGTTGTCTTTTATTTTCAGTCTTTTCATGAAGCCAGTTAGTTGTTCAGTTTGAGATTCACTTGATTAACCTTCCCTAATTCGGCTGAATTAAAAATCTTACCCCTTTAATTTTATTTATAATCTAATTTGGCTGTTTTTTTTAATAAAAATTAACATAGCCCATAAGTAAGTTTTCCGATCATAAAAGTTGTAATAGTAAAACTATACACTTGTCAATACCCTCCCCCAAAATTACTGAATCGAAGAGTGGGGGGATATCACGGGGAGCGAAATCGGCTCATAGTTATAATCATCAAATCAACAAAATCAAATCAACAAACAAATTAAAAACCAAATTGGATTTTGATCATTGGCACTAGGATACTAGGGTTTTTACTGTTGTGTTCTGGGTACAAAATTACAACTAGACCGGGAGTGATGCAGATCTTGTGATGAATCGGGTAGCGATAAAAGGTCTCTAAGTGGTAAGATCCGCAGAAAGATAGCAGAACTTAAGGAAATTTTCCTAGTACACCACCCAGTGGGCTACCGCAGATTTAATATTTATTAAAGAAAGAAAAGCTTCAAAAACTAGTAAACTAGTCAGAAATAGGTAAATAATACGATGTTTACAAATGTCCTCCCAAAAACAACCCTAGAGTTGGAGTATCCGCCCAAAGACCTTTTTGAAGCGATTGAAGACCTCAAACAAGAATTAAACGCAGTTATTCTCGCTCACTATTACCAAGAACCAGATATTCAAGATATTGCTGACTATCTCGGCGATTCTCTAGGTCTTTCTCAACAAGCGGCGGCTACAGATGCAGATGTTATCGTCTTTGCTGGGGTTCACTTTATGGCAGAAACTGCCAAAATCCTTAACCCCAATAAATTGGTACTACTCCCCGATTTAAACGCAGGTTGCTCCCTAGCTGACAGTTGCCCTCCCCAAGAATTTGCGGCATTCAAAGCAGCCCATCCTGACCATTTGGTGGTATCTTACATTAATTGCTCCGCTGCCATTAAAGCGATGAGCGATATCATTTGCACCAGTTCTAACTCAGTTAAGATCGTCAACCAAATTCCGAAAGACCAGCCGATTATTTTTGCCCCAGATAAGAACTTAGGTCGCTATGTCATGGAGCAAACCGGACGGGAGTTAGTCCTGTGGGAGGGGAGCTGTATTGTCCATGAAACCTTTTCTGAGAAAAAGATCGTGGAACTGAAAATACAGCATCCTGAAGCAGAGTTTATTGCCCATCCAGAATGCGAAGCCCCTCTATTGCGTCATGCCAGTTACATTGGTTCCACAACAGGTTTATTAAAGTATAGCGAGGAAAGTTCAACGGAAGAATTTATCGTGGCTACTGAGCCAGGAATTATTCACCAAATGCAAAAGAGGGCACCCCAGAAAAATTTCATCCCTGCTCCAGGTATGGATAGCAATTGTGCCTGTAACGAATGCCCTCACATGCGGCTCAATACTTTGGAGAAGCTGTATCTAGCCATGAAGCAGAAAACACCAGAAATTACTATGCCGGAAGATATCCGAGTAGCGGCGTTGCGACCAATTCAACGGATGTTGGAGTTATCAGTGTAGTGCTGTAGTGCCCCTGAGCAGGTTGACACAATTACTTGACAAAAGTATAAGTTATAAGTTAGAGCTTATAACTTATTAAGCAATTTGTCTTGTGAAAACGAATAACTGCTTAGGGATTAATCAAAAATTAGTGACATATGATCTATCGTGCAAGATTTTAAATCATCCCCTGACGAGTCTTCCAGATCTGCCAATACTCCCTCCCAATTTGACATCATAGTGGTGGGCAGTGGTGCAGCTGGGCTATATGCAGCCCTTTGTCTACCTGCTCATTTGCAGGTAGGTTTGATTACCAAAGACACCCTGAAAACAGGCTCTAGCAACTGGGCTCAGGGAGGAATTGCTGCTGCTATTGACCCATCTGATTCCCCAGAGCTTCACCTAGAGGATACCCAGCGAGCGGGTGTTGGTCTTTGCGATCGCGAGGCGGTAACGTATCTGGTGGAAAATGCCTCTGCTGCCATTGACTCTCTAGTGAAGATGGGAGTAGCCTTTGACCGCAAAGGCAAAAAGCTAGCCATGACCCTAGAGGCAGCCCACTCTCGTCCCCGCGTCCTCCATTCCGCAGACACCACCGGTCGAGCAATTGTGGATACGCTGACTGGTAAAGTTTTAGAGCGTCCAAATATTCAGGTGCTATCTCACGCAGTGGCTTTGAGTTTATGGCTCAATCCAGCAACTGGTCATTGTCAGGGGATTAGCCTCCTCCATCAAGGTCAGATATCTTGGCTAAGAGCCTCTGCGGTAATCCTAGCAACAGGTGGTGGCGGTCAAGTGTTTGCCCAGACCACTAACCCAGCCGTAAGTACAGGAGATGGAGTAGCACTGGCTTGGCGGGCTGGGGCAATTGTTAGAGATTTGGAGTTTTTCCAATTTCATCCCACAGCTTTAACCAAACCAGGGGCACCTCGATTTTTGATTACAGAAGCTGTCCGGGGAGAGGGGGCACATTTAGTAGATCACAAAGGCGATCGCTTTGCTTTTAATTACCACCCTTCAGGGGAATTGGCTCCTAGAGATGTGGTAAGTCGGGCAATTTTTAGTCACTTAGAAAAAACCTCCGCCGATCCTAGCCACGGGAATGTTTATTTAGACTTGCAACCCATTGAGCCAGAGCAAATTCGCTATCGTTTCCCCAATATTATTAACGTATGTCAACATTGGGGCATTGATATCTTCAAACAACCCATTCCCGTTGCACCTGCTGCCCATTACTGGATGGGAGGAGTGGCTTGCGATCTGAGCAGTTGCACCTCGATTCCGGGGCTATATGCCATTGGTGAAACAGCTAGTACGGGGGTTCATGGTGCCAATCGCTTAGCGAGTAATTCCTTATTGGAATGTTTGGTTTTTGCCGCCCAATTAGCTGAAATTCAAACAGCTCCTAATCCAGTTCTGCAGGAATCCCTACCCTTTATAAAAGAGAAAGGTGACTGGGCAAGGGACATCGAGAAGATAGCATCAGTAAGGCAAAGTTTACCCTCCCTGATGTGGCAAAGTGCAGGAATTTGTCGCTCCCAGGAAGTTTTGGAGTCAGCCCTTGCTGAAGTTAATTCCTGGCGCTCTGAATTGGCTGGCTTAGAGGTGAGTCAATACTTGCTCGATTTACAGCCCAACCAAACAGTTAAATTTGAGTCACCATTAGCCGAGCAGCAATTGCGAACGGCTGCAGAAACCTTCAATCTCCTGGATATTGCCCATTTAATTCTCAAAAGTGCAGCATTGCGCACAGAAAGTCGGGGCGGACATTACCGCAGGGATTATCCCCAAACCTCACCCAGTTGGCAAGTTCACACCTTATTACAGGGCGAGCGCTGGTGGAAATCTCCACAACTTTCTCTAAGGTTAGAACCCAAGGAGATAGCGGTATGAATACCACTTATTCAGAAGCGGTGAAAACAGCGCAAACCTATTATGATGGTGCAGAAACAGACCGATTGTATGCTACTTTCTGGGGTGGTGAGCATATCACTTATGGGATATACAAGAGTTCGGATGAACCGATCCATGATGCCTCCAAGCGCACGGTGGAAACAATTGCCCAAACTCTGGAAAATCTAGCTCCCGATTCACGAGTCATCGATCTAGGTGCTGGTTATGGAGGGGCGGCGCGGTATCTGGCCAAAACCTACGGTTGTTCTGTCTGCTGTCTCAATTTAAGCGAGCGGCAAAATCAACGCAACCGCCAACTGAACCAAGAGCAGAATTTAGCCCACTTAGTTGAGGTAACTCAGGGGAGTTTTGAGGATATTCCCTATCCAGACAATTCCTTTAATATTGTCTGGTCCCAGGATGCCATTTTACACAGTAGCGATCGCACTCAGGTCTTTGAAGAAATTAAGAGGGTTTTGCAGCCAGGGGGAGAGTTGATTTTTACTGACCCCATGCAAAGGGAGACTTGTCCACCAGGGCTACTGCAACCAGCCTTTGACCGTCTGGGTATCAAGGATATGGGTTCCTATCGCTTTTATAGTCAGACAGCCCAGGAATTGGGTTTTGAGGAATTGCACTTTATTGACCTTTCTGAACATGTGCCTACCCATTATCGACGATTTGGGGAAGAAGTGCGCGTACGCTATCAGGAGGTAGTCAGAATTACTTCCACCGAATTTGCCGATAAAACCTTGAAAAGCATTGAACCCTGGATCGAGTATTACGAAAAAGGGTACATGCAGTGGGGCATTTTGCATTTTCGCCTGGGGTAAAATTTTGGGAGTCAAGCTGTGACCATTTACTTTTACGACATTAGCGAAAAGCCCTATGGTTGTTTCTCCAACTTTTCCCCCCATGGGTTTGAACTGGACGGACTCTGGTGGCCCACCTCAGAGCATTATTTCCAAGCCCAGAAATTTGCTGGTACGTCCCATGTAGAAGAAATTCGCTCTTGCAAGACTCCCGCAGAAGCTGCGAGCATGGGACGAGAGCGTACTCGTCCTCTGCGCAGGGATTGGGAAGAAATCAAAGAGGATGTTATGGGGCGAGGCTTACTCTGTAAGTTTCAAACCCATGCTGATATCCGCGAAATTCTGCTGGGGACAGGGGACGAACTAATTGTGGAAGATGCTCCCCAGGATTATTATTGGGGTTGTGGTAAAGATAGGAGCGGTAAGAATCGCCTGGGAGAAATTTTAATGGAAATCCGAGCTATCTTAAGGGAATCTTGAGCAGGAGGAATTCCGAACAAGCATGACAGAGTTAATGAAGGCAGTTATTCTTACTGAATTTGGGGCATTGCTTAATAATGGAATGATTTTAAGCATTTTGTAGAATGGGCATCTTGGTGGAACTGGCATCTTGCCAGTTTCAATCCAGTTTCAATATATTTTCGGGCGGGCAGGATGCCCACTCTACTCCTATTCATTCAAAGATTCAGTAACACCTAAAAAAGAGCCCGAAAAACTGGTACATACCCAAAGTACCTAAACCAGTCCGGAAAAAGGTAGAACTGTTAATTAAAGTTGGAGCTTGTAAGGGTTTTCTGGCTCTACCGGATTGGGGATGTAAAACTGTCAGTAAATAATTAATCTAATCTTGATTGGGCGGGAGTTTTAGTTGTTCAGATAAGGATTTTTCAGAAATAACCTGCCCAATCATACTTAGTGGGCTCATACTTACTGGGCAATAAGCGCGTTTTTCTGCATACTAGGTTCCCTAGAGCCATTTTTCTGTACTCCATCCGAAATGCTTGATCCGAAATCCTTCCCACATAACCAGGATTGTTGACTTTTTAAACACGAAATTACCTTGGAATAACCATGACACTATCACAACCAGAAAAAGAATATCCTCTCTCAAAAGATGAAGCTTTGATTTACGATTGGCGCATCCATAGTATTCGCCAAGCACTGAAACAAAAAGGAAAAGCCACAGGTCCTTTGCAAATTGAAGATTTGCTAGAATTGGATCACCTAGACCAATACCACTACTTTGGCACCAAAGCTTGCGATCGCGCTATCAACCGTTTGGCACTATCCCCCAACTCGCGAGTTTTGGACATTGGCAGCGGTGTTGGTGGGCCTGCTCGATACAT
>NZ_JAAHIE010000416.1:0-6621 GCF_010671945.1 Moorena sp. SIO4E2 | reverse complement strand
CGAACCAGAATGCGGTTACTCTGTGTCTGCAAAATTTCCACATCCCGCCGTTTGACACTGAAGACGTGAGTTGCACCAGAAAGATCCGATTCAGCCAATTCCCCCAAGACGTAGCAAGACCACAAACCACGTACTCCTTGCACTAGAGCGGTGGTGGGCAGCCAGTAACCAGCAGTAGGAATAGTTTCAGCTAATTTCCACCTCGCTACCTGTCCAGGGGACACTTCCCTTACTGCCGAGGGTCCAGGGTGAGGACAACGGTTAAGGTACGGGTGCTAGAGTCCAGTTCCGGCAGAATTGAGGAAACTCTTGCTGGATAAGTTTTCTGTCCCTCAAAGGGTGACGGTAGTGATAAACATGTAGTGATGGCCTGATCAACCCAGGGTAAACGCATCTAAATTTGTATCAAAACTTACAGTTAAAAAGTAAACAATAGTATAAAAAATATAGAATCACCCTGGTTATTATCAATAAGCCCAATTTATTCTCAATTATTGGCCGTGTTATCCAAGGTCGATTTGAGAGTACTCTACATTCTGGTTGCGTACGCAAATCCGACTTTGATTTTTGTTCAAAGTCAACGAATTTTCCGCTGACTTTGAACAAAAAAACTGATTTAGGATGGGATTTATGGGAATTTACCCAAAAAATGGAGTTAATGATATTTTTGTCTGTTACCATTTATACCAAATTAGATGCGTTTACCCTGGGTCATTAATGGTTTAATGGTTTCAATGATTGAGCGTTGACGGGACAAAAGCTTGGCTTTGTTGCATGAATGATTAAGGGTCAAAATGCTCCCCTAAAAGGGAAAAGTTTTAGGAATTGTGGGCATAGCTATCTGGCTTCCCCAAGTGAGTCATACGGTTGAGGGCAGCACAGGCAAGTAAAAGTTCTACCCCTTGGTTGTCGAAGGTGCGACGAGAACAACAATTACCAAAGATAACTTTGAAGCGAAACATCCCCGTTTCCGACAATGAGCGACGGTGGTAACCACTCTCTTGGGGAGCAGGTCAAAGTTGCAGAACAAATGAACTATGTACCATCAGAGGAAGCTTAAACCCATGAGGGGGCTAGAGATTTAGTACAAATGTTCTGCATAAGTGACATGCTCCCCTAACACTTTTCCACCTGTTGGTTAAGCCACTCAAGTAAATGCTTATTAATTTCTTGCGGCTTTTCCAATTGAAGCCAATGATTGCATTTAGATATTTTTATATATTTCCAATCCGACTGCACTAGAGCACTCGATTTCCTCATCTGTTCCTCAGCCATAAAATTGTCTCCAGAACTCCAAATACCAAGAGTCGGAATTTTTATTAAAGTTAGCTGTGATTGTTGTTGGCGAAGTGAAGATAAAATAAATGGAAGTATCGGATTAGCTTTTTCCCAGACTTGAATATAAAAAGGTTTTTTTTCAAGTAAAAATTTTTCAACTACATTTTCTTTGTCGGGGTGACCACGCAGTACCCACCTGAAAATCAATCCATTCATTGCACGATATATAGGGATTGCCACAGGTAAGGGGTTGAAAATGAGATACCAGCTTTTTAGGATTGACTCTAGGGAAAAGTTTTTTACTAATGCCAGAGGATGCCCTACTGATAAGGCAACATATGACACGAGCCGTTCTGGATACCTTGTGGCTAATTCCCAACCTACTACTGCACCGTAATCGTGAGCAATGCAATGGGCTTTTTCCAGATTCAGTGCGTCCATCAATCCGATCACATCAGCAGATAGGGAGGTGAGGGTATATTTATTTAAGTCTTCAGTCTTTTCACTCTGCCCATGACCAAGCCAATCAAGACAGATAACACGGTATCCAGATTGTATCAGAGCCGGAATCTGAAATTTCCATAAAGAACTGTCATCCGGCCATCCATGTAGCAGGATTACGCTATGGTTTCCCTTACGCGAATCTTGGACATAGTATTTACAACCGTTGATTTTGATATAAATTTCTTCCATATTCCCGTTAATCCGAACTTAGGTTGAATAAAACCAGCGAAGGTAGACCGCTACCAGGAGTGTAATTCCTAGCTCAACAATACCGAAAGCAATGACAGCACCCTCTATACCCATTTTTGGAAAATTCTCTACTGCAATCAATAGTACAATTCCTAAGTTCCGCGAGGCAGTCGTCAAGGTCACTGATTTCCGAGTGCGAGTTTCAGAACCACCTAGTCCCCAACCACTGACCAAAGTCACGACGGTAAATAGTACCATAGCGGTAAAGGACAGCCATCCAATACTAAAGAGTATGTCGAAATTTTGGCACAGAACCAGAACCAGGAGTGCTACAAACAGAATATCTGAGAGCCTCTTGACTGGAGAAAGTAAGCGCTTGGCAAGTCGCACACTCTTGTGGCGAATAGCAAAACCAGTAAGTAAAGGAAGTAACTGAAAGAATACCAGGCTCCAAATAATGGGCAGAGTGTTGATGAGTGTATCTTCAACCCCAGCGTAAGTTAAGCGCACCATCAAGGGTGTGATGCCCACTGCTAATATCGATAAAGTAAATGTCAGGCCAATAGCAGAAGCCAGATCGCCACCAGCAATAACAGCTAATTTTGGTGCAAAGGGTGCTCCTGGGGCTGCTGATGCAAGCAAGAGAGTTACTGCTGTAGTTTTTGGTAAAGCAAGCCCCTGTGTGAGTAGCAAAGCCACAATCGGTACAATCAGGAAGTTGATTAACAACGAACGTACTATCAAATCTGATTTGCGAAATGTACGCAGGATACCCTCTACCGTAAGTTTAAAGCTAACCGACAGCATTAGGGTTGTAATGAATAATTGCAACAGAAATGTAACTAGCACGAGCAATACAGCATCTCATCTAATTCGTGATCTTCTCCAGGTAGAGTTTGTTCAATTTCGCCAATTGCGTTGGAATAATCCGATATTAGCTCAGTAATAGTCTCAGAGTTAGACATTACCAGTTCTGCCGGTGTCCCAGATAAAACTCTTTCAAGTTTCTGTTCAAAATTAAGTTTTGCCCAAGTAACAGTACGATATAGACGCTCCGAACCAGAACGTTTAAAAGCACCTTCAACTGCAGCTAGTAAGATTGCTAGAGTAACTACTTCGCCAGTACAAGCATAGAGCCAGCGACTAGCGACACTCCTCTCGGAAAAAGGAATTTTAGAACTAGTGTAGCGATCGTTAATTTGTTCCACCGCTACTTTTAAGATATCAGCAATTTGAGGTGCTTCCAGACCCTGGCAAATAAATTGGTATAATTCTTCGCTTTTATTGCTGATTTTAGAGCCAATAAACATATTCAAGGTTTCAGTAGGTCCTTCATAAATGCGAAGAATCCTAGAATCGCGCAGAAGTTGAGGTGCAATATTTGTTTCGATATAACCCCGACCTCCTAGCATCTGAACCAGACTATCAGCCGCTTGCCAGAAGAACTCTGGACCAACTATTTTGCAGGCAGCATAAGCCTCTACAGGAATAGCAGATCCGTCATCCAGTAGCTTAGCAATTCGAGTTACTAAGCTTTCAACAGCCATAATACCTTCTGTAATATCGGTCAATTTAGCCAGTGTTACTGGATTTTTTAGCAATTGACCTGTTGATATATTTCGGCGTTTTGCATAACGAAGCATTAATTGAGCGCAACGTTTCATTCCCCCAAGACTAGCTGCTGTAATGCATAATCGCCCGTGCATCATCGCATCTTGGGCAGCTTTCATGCCTAAGCCCATTTCACCTAACAAATGCTCTGAATCTACAGAAACCCTATCTAGATAAACAGCATTTTGAACCATACCACGCAACCCCATAGTCAGTGCTTCGGGACCTTGTCGTACACCAGTGGTTCCTTGACGAACTACAAAACCACTAACTCCTAGGTATTGCCCTTCAGCATCAAAGGTCTGGACAAAAACATTGATTACGCTTGCCCATGCTGCGGAGCCAATCCAGATTTTTGTACCTTGCAATCGCCAACCTCCTTGACTATCGGGTGTGGCTTTTGCTGAAATAGCTTGAGGGTTTGACCCTGCTCCTGGTTCTGTGAGGGCAAAAGCAGCTAATTCTCGACCTGTAGCAATGAGGGGAAGAAGTTCATATCTGAGTTGATCACAAGCATAGTTCATCAAGGGACGAATCCCAAGGACATTATGAACGCCAACAAACGAGGCCAAAGTCGGATCGATAGCCCCTAATTGCTGTATAATACGCAAAGTATCTTGATTACTCAGACCAATACCACCGTAGTTTGGTGGAACCTGCATCCCCAAGAGTCCATGATTTCCTAGATCGAGCACGATATATGGTGGGATGCAACGGCGTTCATCGATTAGCCGAGAATTGATGCGCTCATTTGCGTAGCTACGAAGCCACTTGAGTAAATCATCAGCACGTGCTTTGCTTTGTTTATCTTGAGATAACATCTGTTAATTGGTTCTTATTCCAAAACTATTTACAAATCTTCATGTATTTGTTTTTATTAGTATTTTCATACTTACTTTATAAAGTAGTTTTACCTTCTAAGTTGATCAGGTTTGTAGTTAACCCTAAATACCAAGTAATGAGTCGATCTAAGACCCAATCTGGCAATAGTTTTGATAACAAAATATTGATCTTGGCATCTAATCCGACAACATATCGAGTTTTTGGCCTTTTCTCAATCAGTGCTACCGAAACAGCTTTTGCAACTATTTCGGTAGCCAAACCTTTTTGCTCTAGTTGGCTAGCTGTTATTTTCACAGATTCTAGTGTAGGAAAATAGAGTTTTTTAGCTTGGTCTGGAAAACACTCCCAAATTTGATCGGTTTGCTCGATAGATTTTTTCCAAATTGGTGTTTTTACGGTGCCTACTTCAAGAAGAGAAACAGCAATTTTCCAAGGTTGTAATTCCATCCGTAGGGCATCTGTTAGCGCTTCTAAAGCAAATTTAGAGGCGCAATAAGGACCTAGCAAAGGTGCAGAAACTTTACCGTAGTCGGATCCAATGTTAATTACGCGCCCTTTAGACTTTCTCAACAACGGTAGAAATGCCTGCGTCACTGCAATTTGTCCAAGCACGTTGACTTCAAGCTGTTTTCTTAGCTCGCTTATCGGAAGAAATTCCAGTGGACCTGCAGTAACAATTCCTGCATTATTCACTAAAGCAGTTAGTCCGTGAGATTCCAAAGAAAGCTGAACTGTTTTTACAGATGTTTTGATTGATGATTCATCAGTAACATCCAACATAATTGGGATCACTCTTTCTTGAGTCTTGCGCTTTAGTGCTTCACCGTCAGCTTCTCTACGAACTCCAGCAAAAACCTGATAACCTAACTTATCCAAATAAATAGCACAGGCTTCACCGATTCCACTTGATGCACCGGTAATAACAACTGAACCTTTCAAAAAATTTTGCCTCTCTACCTTAGTTACACAAAAACAATAGTTATCCTAAAACTAATAAATTTAGAAAAATTTATATTTCTAAAAACTTGATACTCACTAATTAAATTTAACTTAAAAATACTCATTTAAGCATCTTTAAATAAACCACTAGTTCCTAGCAAAAACTGTTACAGTCTATCAAACAAATTCGCCAGATTTGGCCTAAATATTCCCTCAGTACCAAACCAATTTCAACATTGTATTCCGTTAAAAATTGGCGTGGTACTACTTTACTATCAACCAACTAATATATAATCATCTAGCTTTCAATATTGAAGCTAAAATGCTTGACATAATTTTGTCTTTTGCCAAACCACAAACCAGTACTTAAAGAAGCAAAAACTAGGATTCCTACTAATGAAGAAGGTTCGGGAATAGAAGAAGGTTCGGGAATAGAAGTAAGAGTGATAAAAAGTTCCGAATTAGCCTCTGGTTCAGTTTGAAAATCAGCGAAAAATATTTCGTTAACAGAAATCGTTCCCTCTGTAAACGAAAGCTCCTGTTTATTTTCTGATATATTAATCTCGCTAAATATATCAGAAATTCCTTCGAAAAATATACTTGGTCCTGCTGGTGCATTTTCTGGTAGTTTAGCAAATATACCTGTGATGGGAAAACCTGTGTCATTGATATATGGTTGTGGAGGAGTAGGTATACCAGGGTTTACATCTGGTACTATGCTTGCAACATTTGGATTACAAATCCCTACAAAACCACAAACTTCTATAGGTTCATCATCAAAAACAGATGGAGGTGTATTGAATGTCAAGCTAAATTCTGTTTCGGTGAAACTTGCTGCAACAGCAAGACTAGAAGTTCCGAAAAAGATAGATGTAGTTCCAAGTATTGCTAATGACAATTTTTTCATTCTAATTAAAAAACCTTAAGAATAGATAAGAAAACTAAACTTCCTAGATAACACCTATTATATAGAAAAATATGATTATTTTTAAATTAACCTCTATCTATGGATAGAAAAAGGTTAGTCGAACCGTAATCTAGTCACTTATGGTACATGGTGGTTGATAGCCCCAGCGATCAAGCCATTTCCCCCATGCTTGTTGGACTATATCCAATTTGTCTTTGGTATAGGCTGGCGCTTAAGTCGGATATATCACGGGACTTGGGGTAGTGCCCTGTTCCAATCTGTCTATCAGCCTGCACCAGGGCTGTTTCCCGCACTGCCAACCATGCCGGAATGGTACCTAGTCATCCTCG
>NZ_JAAHIE010000415.1:0-6640 GCF_010671945.1 Moorena sp. SIO4E2 | reverse complement strand
CGTTGAAGGTCTAGCGGTCAAGCTGGGTGTGAAGGAAGAATCGTAGGATTCCCGATGAAGCACCAAGTTCTCGATGCAAGTTGAGAAGCCCACACTATAATTTGAGTGACGTTAGGAACGAAAATTTGGTGTTGGGAGTATGTCACCCCTTGCTGATCCTGTAGCGATGGCAGTGGCTCTCGACCCAGCCATAATAACCAGGCAAGGTAAATACTATGTCGAGGTAGAAACATTAAGCGAACTTACCCGTGGTCAAACGGTAGTGGATGAGCTAGGAGTACTCAAGCAAACACCAAACATGACTGTAATTTGCTCCATCGACGCACCCCGATGGAAAGAACATTTATACCGTTGCTTGGGATAATTGTTAATTATATCTGTTGCCAAAGTCATCAATTATGGGAAAGAAAGGGATTTAGAATTTAGAATTTAGAATTTAGAATTTAGAATTTAGAATTTAGAATTGATCAAAAAATTATGAATATCCCAGATTATTTGTGATAAATTACCATAAAATCATCTCTACAAGCCTGGTTAAACAAGGATTATCAATATTTAAAAAATAAATTTTAATCAAAACAGATTTTTGTTAATCAAAAATGTCTTTAAATAGACTAACTTAATCCAAAACTACTTCATCCGAAGTTCCCGATTCCCGATTCCCGATTCCCGATTCCCAATTCCCGATTCCCTGTTTCCTTATGTCCCGTGCCAAAGCCCTAAAATACTACATAATAATCCGCCTGCTGCTAGCGCCCCTGATGCTATGGACCATTACCACCCTAGTGTTTCTTCTGCTCAGAGCTACCCCAGGAGATCCTGTGGATGCTGTATTAGGGAATCGCGCTCCAGATATCGTTAAAGAAGACTACCGAAAACAATTAGGATTAGCTGACCCGTTGTGGTTGCAGTATATTCGCTACTTAGGATCTTTGCTACGTTTAGACTTAGGTACCTCAATCACCAGCCAAGGTCAAAAAGTCTGGGAGATTATTCAACAACATTTCCCCGCAACTGTAGAACTATCAGTATGCGGCATGGCCATAGCATTCTTAGTTGGTATAGGAGTTGGTACTTTAGCCGCATCCCGAAGCGGAACAGTTTGGGATGTGGGGGGTAGATTATTTGGTATCATTACTTACTCCATCCCTCTGTTTTGGATGGGGATGGTGGTGCAGTTAATTTTTTCTGTTCAGCTGGGTTGGTTTCCCATCGGTACTCGCTATCCCATTACCCTACCAACACCAGAAGGGTTTACTGGTCTTTATACAATAGATAGTCTCTTCAGTGGTAATTTGGTTCAGTTTTTCACTGCTATCTATTATTTAGCCTTACCCAGTCTTACCTTAGGGCTGCTGTTGAGTGGCATCTTTGAACGGATTGTGCGGGTAAACTTGAAGCAAACTCTCAAGGCTGATTATGTAGAAGCGGCCAGAGCTAGAGGTATTCACGAAAGGCGGATTGTTTTTGCCCATGCTCTGAAAAATGCCATGATTCCTGTGATTACAGTGCTAGGGTTGACCTTAGCTGCTTTGTTAGGTGGAGCAGTGTTGACAGAGGTGACATTCTCTTGGCCAGGGTTAGGGAATCGGTTGTATGAGGCAATTTCTGGGCGGGATTACCCGACGGTGCAAGGGATTATGGTATTTTTTGCCACTATTGTGGTAATCGCAAGTATTGCCATTGATATTGTTAATGCTTTGATTGATCCCCGTATTCGGTACTAATCCCAATTCTTTAACGTAGGAGTACAGATGCAGATCGGGAGATGAGGAGATGGGGGATGGGGAAATGGGGTAATCAGAAAGATTGGTATTAAGGGTCATTATCCGGACATGATATGATATAATATTGAGTTTAATAAAAATTAAACAACTATTCTTGATAAATAAAAAATCTCTCCAGAACTCAAAAAATTTGTCACAAAATAACCTTCCCAAACGTTCTAAATATAGAAACCAATTTAGCTTCCGGCAAAAGAAGCCCCACAACGAACATGCGCAGCATGAGTGTGGGATGAATTTTGCACAGAGTCTTTCACTTTAGACCAATCGATGTGTTATACTGGAAATACTGACTTTCAAAGCCGAAAATGCTGGGAAGTTGGTCAAACATTATTAAACAAAAGACCAAGAAAACAGAGCGGCAGGGCAGTCCGTTCTTAAAGCCCAGCGCCTCCTAAGCAATAGCTGGATTGGCTGGGAAGCCCACACTGAACTCAAAGAGTCAGTGTGGGAGCTGTCACTCTTGCAGCTAACGCTTTCGCTTACGACCTTGAAGCCGGTCCAATCTGGAATCAGGGTGATGCTGAAGCTAAGTGTCCTGCGGTCTGTGAGAAAGCAGGTACTAAGTGGAACGGTAACTGGGTTACTACCGTACCAAATGAAATGTCTGTCTGTGGCTGCGATCAAACCTTAGCTCTTGAAGCTGGTCCGATTTGGAATAATGATGATGCTAAAGGTAAGTGTCCAGCCGTCTGTGAGAACAAAGCTGGTGCCTGGGATGGTAACTGGTGGACTACTGTATGGAATGCAATGTCTGTTTGTTCCTGCAAATTTTCCTAGTTTGTGAAACTATAACAGATTGCTAACTATCTAGAAAGGATTAGTAATTAGTAATAAAAAAGTAATGAGCCTCAGGTAGGCTCATTACTTTTTTATCGCGATCGCTGAATACCCCATCCTCCTGTGAACTGGGGATGAAAGGCGCGTCAACGATGGTAAATCGAATACCATCCTTTGGCATTTTCAGTGAGAGTGAACGAATTAACTTTCTACCTCAAAAAAAATTTTGATCAGAATTATTATCAATACCCCAGATAACTATTTACCTATTTAAAAACGAGGAAAGACACCGAATCCAGAACTGTAATCCAAGTAATCTACTAGGCAAATAAACCTACCCTTGCCAGGAAATAAGACCCCTTGTAGGCCAAGCGCGGATGAGGGCTACTGAAAGCCCACACTATACTGGATCGAGTAAGTGTGGTGAAGGTTATGTGAGTGATTAATTCATGGATAATCTGTATATGAGGCAACATTTTGCTTCAGAATGAGTAAAGAAGCACGTAAGGAGTACTCCGAAAATGCTGGCATACCTCTTGGCGTTGGTTATTGCTCTTGGTAGCTTAGTCTTTTACCTAGCTGCCTTCTTTTTACCAGAGGTTCATCGTAAATATGACTTTATCTGGAGTGGAGTGGGATTATTCTACGCTCTAGTGTTATGGATTTGTGCTGGACGCATTACTGGCGGCGTCTTAATCGGTCAAATTGCGGGTGTATCCCTGGTAGGCTGGTTGGGTTGGCAAACCTTGACCTTGCGACGAGCCTTGATACCGATTGACCAACAAACCCCTATCCCAAGTCAAGGTGAATTTATCGCCAAAATTCAAGAAATACTGCCAAGTGAGTCATTAAAAGGGCTAATACCTAAAGTAACTGGCTTTTTTGGCAATCTTTTGGGCAAACGCCAAGACTCAGCCCGAACTCCTGCTGTACCGGCAGATACCACCATGGCGTCCCCCACCCAGGAAACCAATCCCAAAACTACCCAACCAAGCCCTGCAGCGGATGAAGCAACTACGGTAGCATCCACTACCCAAGCAGCGGTTATAGAAACAGATGACACTAAAACCTCAGATTCTGCTGAAACAACTATCCCTAAAACAGAAACCCCTCAACCAGTAGCAGCGGCTAAGGAAGACTCACCTCCCCCAGAGACAGAAACCCCCCAAGCAGTAGCAGTCCCTAAGGAAGACTCACCCCCCCCAGAGCCGGAGTCAAGTCAGGAGCCAGAGCAGAAACCAGAAGCGATCGCACCAGAAGCGATCGCACCAGAAGCAAAAGCCCCACCACCTCCTAATCCGAAGGTGGAATAAAAATAGAGCGCAACATAAAAGCTACCACCAGCTTCAACCCCAAAACAACCGATTTCTAAAAAATCCCACCATTCTTCCTTGGGAAATTTGTAAGGTTGGCCAGATTGCTGCCAATAAAAATAAGAGAGATATATTATATAGATATATATCCTTTGTTGACCGTTGATTGTGTGATGTGGCCTGTAACGACTCAGCAGTACACAATCAGCGGTTAGCAAGTTAAAGTTGGTTATAGCGATCTAATCAACTGCTAATCAACTGATCTACTAGAATTTTGGCTTCAAACTGTGACAGCATCCAAAAGCTATAAAGATACGGTCAATCTGCCCAAAACCGAGTTTAATATGCGGGCAAACGCTATCAAGCGAGAACCACAACTCCAAAAGTTTTGGGCAGAGCAAACTATTTATGAGCGCCTGTCACAAAATAATCCTGGCGAGATTTTCGTGTTGCATGATGGCCCCCCCTACGCCAACGGGTCTCTGCACATGGGTCACGCCCTTAATAAAGTCCTCAAGGATATCATTAATAAATACCAACTGTTGCAAGGTCGCAAAGTACGCTATGTCCCTGGTTGGGACTGTCATGGCTTGCCGATTGAGCTGAAAGTCTTGCAAGCCATGAAGCTAGAGGAGCGTCAACAGCTGACTCCGATCAAACTGCGCCGTAAAGCCAAGAAATTTGCCCTGAAAACAGTAGAGCAGCAAAGCAAAGGTTTCCAGCGGTATGGAGTATGGGGAGACTGGGAAAATCCTTACCTGACTCTAAACCCACAGTACGAAGCGGCTCAAATTGGGGTCTTTGGTCAAATGGTCTTGAAGGGCTACATCTACAGGGGCCTGAAGCCAGTTCACTGGAGTCCCAGTTCTAAAACAGCCCTAGCGGAAGCGGAGTTGGAATATCCCGAAGGTCACACCTCCCCAAGTATCTATGCGGCTTTCCCAATGACTAAGGCAGCGCCAGGGATAAAGGAAATCCTAGACCCATTTTTGCCAAATCTTGGTGTGGCGATCTGGACGACTACTCCCTGGACAATCCCTGGGAATTTGGCAGTAGCAGTTAATCCAGAACTGACCTATGCAGTAGTCGAAGGTGCTCCGGAAACTAACCAATCCCAATTCCTATTAGTAGCAGCAGATTTGGTAGAAAGACTATCAGCTACTCTAGAAACTCCACTTACGGTCAAAACGACTGTTAAGGGTGAGGCGTTGGAAAATTGTACTTACCAACATCCCCTATTTGAGCGGGAAAGCAAAATTGTTATTGGTGGGGATTACATCACCACTGAATCCGGGACAGGTTTGGTTCACACGGCTCCTGGTCATGGTCAAGAAGACTATGGTGTGGGTCAGCGTTATGGCTTACCTATCCTTTCTCCAGTAGATGCGGATGGTAAGTTTACCGCAGAGGCGGGAAAGTTTGCTGGGTTGAATGTGCTTAAGGACGCCAATCCAGCCATTATTGAGGCACTGAACACAGCTGGGTCATTGCTGAAAGAGGTACCCTATGTTCATAAATATCCTTACGATTGGCGCACTAAAAAGCCAACTATCTTTAGAGCCACAGAACAATGGTTTGCTTCAGTAGAGGGATTCCGGGATGAAGCAATAAATGCGATCGCATCCGTAAAATGGATCCCTGCCCAAGGACAAAACCGGATTACCCCAATGGTGGCGGATCGTTCCGATTGGTGCATTTCCCGCCAACGGAGCTGGGGTGTACCAATTCCGGTATTCTACGACGAAGAAACTAACGAACCCCTGCTCAATGAAGAAACCATTGCTTACGTCCAGGGAATTATTGCTGAGAAAGGTTCCGATGCCTGGTGGGAACTATCAGTAGAGGAATTGTTACCAGAATCCTATCGTAATAATGGTAAGACCTACCGCAAGGGTAACGATACCATGGATGTCTGGTTTGACTCCGGGTCCTCTTGGGCAGCAGTGGCCGAGCGACGGGAAGAATTACGCTATCCGGTGGATATATACTTGGAAGGATCAGACCAACACCGGGGTTGGTTCCAGTCCAGCTTACTGACCAGTGTAGCCAGCAATGGTTATGCTCCCTACAAAACTGTTTTAACCCACGGCTTTGTTCTAGATGACCAAGGGCGCAAGATGAGTAAGTCTTTGGGGAATATCTTGGAACCAGCTATCATCATCGAAGGTGGTAAAAACCATAAAAAAGAACCCCCCTACGGAGCTGATGTGCTGCGGTTGTGGGTATCTTCTGTAGACTATTCCTCAGATGTTCCCATCTCTCAGAGTATTCTCAAGCAGCTAGCCGATGTCTATCGCAAAATTCGCAATACAGCCCGTTTCCTGCTAGGAAACCTTAATGACTTTGACCCAGCTAAGCATAGGGTGCCTGTTCAGGAGTTACCGGAATTAGACCGCTACATGCTACACCGGATCACAGAAGTATTTGAAGATGTAACTGATGCCTTTGAGAGTTATCAATTCTTCCGCTTCTTCCAGAGCGTGCAGAACTTCTGTGTAATAGACCTGTCTAACTTCTATCTGGATATTGCCAAGGATCGACTCTATATCAGTGCTCCCAACTCACCACGGCGGCGCAGTTGTCAGACAGTGCTACAAATAGCATTGGAAAATTTAGCTAAAGCGATCGCACCTGTACTCTGTCACATGGCAGAGGATATCTGGCAATACCTACCTTACCAGAAATCCCATGAATCCGTGTTTGAGTCAGGTTGGGTCAAATTAGAGGAACAATGGAAAAACCCTGAACTAGCGGCGTCCTGGT
>NZ_JAAHIE010000414.1:0-6643 GCF_010671945.1 Moorena sp. SIO4E2 | reverse complement strand
ACAACTTTGGCCACCCTACTGTCAAGGTGGTAGGTGGTAGGGTGGGCAAAAGCATTTTGGTTGAAATCAGTATTAATGATTAGACAACTTTGGCCACCCTACTGTCAAGGTGGTAGGGTGGGCAAAAACATTTTGGTTCAAATCAGTATTAATGATTAGACAACTTTGGCCACCCTACTGTCAAGGTGGTAGGTGGTAGGGTGGGCAAAAGCATTTTGGTTCAAATCAGTATTAATGATTAGACAACTTTGCCCACCCTACTAACTCTATTGGTATCTGTGCAGCTCAACCATTAGTTGTTATGATTGGGAACTAACCCAAAAAATCCCAAGGGAGGGAAAGTTGACCGAATTTCTAGATTTTCTTAAGCACAAATATGCTTATGTTGCCATTGGTGAATTCAAGCCAGGCAAATTTCAAGAAGCTCAGGATCTTTACGAGAAAGCTGTATCTACCTATATCCAAGGGTTCAAAGGCGCTTACCTACTGCAAGAACCGGGAACCGATAGAGGCATTGCTGTGATCTTTTGGGAAAGCATAGCAGACATGGAAGATCATCAAAGTGAAGCCTATGAGGCAATCTTAAACCAAATGTCTCACTTGTTTACCAAAGCTCCCACCACATCGTTCTACGAAGTTTGCAGTGAAATCCAGCCTCCCAATTAGCTGGAGAATTGAGAATTGAGAATTGAGAATTTAGAATGAAGAATTTAGAATGAAGAATTTAGAATGAAGAATTTAGAATTTAGATCGCATTAGCCGTAGGGTGCGTTAGGGGCGGAAAGCCTCTGATTTTTTGCCTCGTTGCCAGGGTTGACATAGCCAGCCCCGTAACGCACCACCTGTCCAGTGCGATCGCATTCAACAAAATATATACAAATAATATCTCAAGAGCGGATGGGGGGAATCGAACCCCCATCATCAGCTTGGAAGGCTGAGGTTTTACCACTAAACTACATCCGCACTGTTTCCAGCACTTCTAGCATCATAACATAAGAAAATCAAAGTGCCACATTTTTTAGATCAAAAATCTGAACTCTTGCCTCTTGCCTTCCCCTCCTGGGAGGGGTTAGGGGTGGGTTCCTCTTGCCTGTTCCCGACAACTGCCACGAAGTCTACTAATGACTAATGGTCAGTTGGAAGCGATAAGCTTGCACAACTGCCTGACCTGCCATGTAAGTGGGGGCAAACAGCCAATCGCGAATCACTTGCTGTGCCAGTTGCTGAGCCTGCTCAATACTAATATTGCCTTGCCGCACTTGAATATAGTCCGGTAGCAGTTCCGGTTTACCATTTGCATAAATTAACACCACCACCTTCAACACTAACTCTTCCGATAAATCAATACCTGTCAAATTCAGCTCCTGAGCGGAAAATTCCGTTTGGTTAGCTGGTAGCGGTAGAGCCAATTGGTCTGGAATATCGTGATTCGGATTAGTCAGACCAAAGTTACTCATCTTAGCCAGAAAGCTATCTTTTGATGCCGACTCTTCCGGGATGCTGGAAGCCGGTGGCTGAATCGGTGGTGGCAGAGGTAAGGGTGAAGGTAGGGGGGTTTGGATTACTGGAATAGGCTTAACAGGAGTGATCGGAGTTGTTGGTTCAGGTGCGGGTACAGGTATAGTTAATTGATAATCTGTTGGCAGTGTTAGGTCTTTAACTGGTAAGCTTTCCTCTGTTGGTGTTGGATCTAAGTCAGGCTCAGTGCTATCAATGGTAGAGTTAGAGAGAGTTTGGTGATTAAGATTCCCCTCTGACCTAGGACTGGTGAGAGCTAAATCAGTGCTTTGATGGATTAGAGCTGTTGATCGGTCTTCTGGTGATGTCTCTTGCTCAGCTATGTCTTCCGGAATGATATCAATCAGATCTATGGCAATCAAATCCTGACTGGGTTGCGAACTCTCGAAGCGCCCCATCAAGAGCATATACAGTATCCACAAGAAGCATAGATGAATGACAATAGATGCCAAAACCATTGCCAACCATAGCATTGGCCGGTGGCAGTGAGGTGGTTCAGGTAAATTAGGGGGATTATTTGGGGGCAAATGTTTTGGCGTTGCTGATTATGCGTATGGTTTTGCCCCCCTAGCCCCCCAATTCTGCGGTGCGACCCGTGGCGAATTTAATTCGCCGACGGAAAGCGCACCGGTGGGGGAACAAAACTATGAAGCGATGCAGCGCGGTCTTGGGGAGGCAGCGCGGTCTTGGGGGTTCCCCCCACTCGCTATTGCCGTGGTTTCCCCCACTCGCTATTGCATCAAGACAAGTCCCCCAGAATTGGGGGACCCACGGGGGCTTTAAGACAACCAAATTATCGCACATTCATTCCTTAATTCAGCAACGCCAATGTTTTAGGGTCATTCCTAGCTAGAGCGTTGATTGAGAAATGCAATATAAGCATCAGCTATCAGCTATCAGCTATCAGCTTTGGGCCTGTGGCCACGCTAAACCGAACAGTTTATGCCCATAGCGCACGCTACTGTTCGCGCAGCGTGCGCGTAGCGCAATCGGTGCTTTTAGCTGAGGGCTGAGGGCTGAGGGCTGACGGCTGACGGCTGAATGCAAGATAAGATCAAGCTCCCATCCCAGAATAATGCTTTAACCCCTTACGCCATAACCAGCGGTTGACTAGGAAAAATACCAAACTCCAACCTAGAATTATCAAGATTCCCCCCACCACATTCACTGGTAAACCAATAAATAGTGCTGCTGGGAAGTGCATCAAATAAGGGAAGGGTGTCCACTGGGCAATTTGCCGTACCAAAGGAGGAAAGACTTCCAACGGAGCAATTAACCCAGAAAGAAATAAGTAGAGCAAAAATGATAATTCTTCAATAGCACTAGCTCGTTCTGTCCAAAAGGCGAACATGGCAAAGGTATACTGCATCAAAAAGCGTAGGGCAAAGCTCATTGCTACCACCAGGCAACCGAGTAACAAATTGCCAAGATTCGGTAGCCAAGCTGCTTGGGGATACAGCAGAAAAAACAAACCGATTAGCCCTAGGTTAAACGGCATACGGATAAATCGTTCTGCTAAGTGAGCGGCTACGTGATGCCACACTGGATCAATTGGCTGTAGTAATCGTGGGGAAAGTTTCCCTTGCAACACTTGTTCTTGAAATTCAAAAATAACCCATACCAAGTTGAACTGGCGGATAAAAAACACTGAGATAAAGTAACGGGCAAATTCTGTAGAATTCAGACCAAATTCTGCTTCTTGGGATGCCTTGATCCAAATCCCCATTAGAATCAGAGGTAACAGATTCGACAGTACCCAAAAAAATATTTCTGCCCGATATTCCATCATATGGGCGTAATAAACACTCAGGAAGGTTTTAACGATTCTTAGGACGCGCTTCATTTATTTTAGATAGTAGGGAGTAGGGAGTAGGGAATCGGGAATCGGGAATCGGGAATCGGGAACTTCCAATCAAAAAAATCTAAATTTTACAGTCTAAATTATTAATTATTAAGGCTGCATTATTAAGGCTACATTATTAATTTTTAATTCTTAATTCTGCCTTCTAAATTCTTAATTTTTAATTCTTAATTTTTAATTCTTAATTCTGCATTATGACCGACAACCTTTAACCAGCTAACCTTTGCAGCAAAGTTCACTCTACTACTCCTGCCTGGAAAACACGACCAATAACTTCTTCAATGGGAGGGTCAGTTACGCTTAAATCTATCACCTCCAGCTCAGCGAGAATCCGAGCCACAGTCTCGGTAAGCACTTCCCGACGCACTAGGAAACGCACGTGGTGACCATCTATTTCTTTGAGTTCACCATAGCGCTGTAAAGACATTTCCTGGCCATTCTTTACCTCAGGTAAGGGCTGGGCAAGTTCTACCGTGATCTCACGATAGGGAGCAAAGCGGTCAAGTAATCCGTCTAGAGAGCCATCATAAATCAGCCGACCTTCATGGATTAGTAGCACCCGTTGGCAAAGAGCAGTGATATCGGCCATGTAGTGACTGGTTAAGAGTATTGTTGCTCCTGTGCGTTGGTTGTACTCCCGCAAGAAATCCCGCACGGCCAGTTGAGCATTGACATCTAATCCTAAGGTAGGTTCATCTAAAAATAGAACTTGGGGTTGGTGTAGCAGTGCTGCTAGTAGTTCCGCTTTCATGCGCTCTCCTAGGGAGAGTTTTCTTACTGGCTGAGTGAGTTTCCCTTCTAGGGAGAGCATCTCAGTAAGTTCCCCAACTCGATACTTATAGTCAGTATCAGAAATACCATAGACAGCGGCATTGATTCTCAAGGAATCTAGGGCTGGTAAGTCCCAAAGCAACTGTTGCTTCTGCCCCATAACTAGGGTAATTTTTTTCAAAAAGCCTGGTTGACGTCGTTTGGGAATGTAATCCACAACTCTGACTCGACCCTTAGACGGATGAATCAGTCCAGTGAGCATCTTGAGAGTAGTGGTTTTGCCAGCACCATTAGGCCCTAAGAATCCGACCACTTCTCCAAAGCCAATTTCAAAAGAAACGTCTTGGACAGCTTTGACTGAACGGTAGGTACGGCGGAAGAAATGGTTTAAGGTACCTTTTAGTCCTGGTTGTTTGATTGCTACTGGGTAGATTTTGCTGAGGTTTTCGACAATAACAATAGACATGAAGGACACAGGGAGTAGGGAGTAGGGAGTAGGGAGTAGGGAGTAGGGAGTAGGGAGTAGGGTTAAGGTTGTCGAATTTTTCTTGTTACATCATCTGCTAAGCAGATGATGTAAACCTGCATGGTCTTTTTTGATTGGAGAATAAAACTGAGGCTCTCTTGCCTCTTGCCTCTTGCCTGTTGCCTTTGAGAGTATCTTCACAACCCAGACACAAAAGCTATATCTTATCAAAGATACCCAGCTTGAGATGATGTCGGGGATGATTGGCTTCAGCTTCTGCCATGGCAGCTTCCCCTTGGCTAATCGCTTCTGGGCCTACCGACTCATCTCCAGCTAATTCTTGAGCTAATTCTTGCAAACGCGATCGCAAGCAGAACATTGCCGCACTCAGATGCCGTGAATTATTTTCCTGCCATTCACCCATGCTTGACCTATGCTCACCTTCACCAGAATACATTCCACACTATCCACACCAGCTTCCACAGTCAAGACCAGTAAGCTATCAGCGGTCAGCGGTCAGCGGTCAGCGGTCAGCCTAATGCAGACGTAACTCATATTAAAAAAATGGTTACCTGTTTGATTCAAAAGCACCTCAAGTAGCACCATCTGTAGCGCATTAGCTGAATCCTGATAACTGATAACTGAAAGCTGAAAGCTGAAAGCTGAAAGCTGAAAGCTGAAAGCTGAAAGCTGAAAGCTGAAAGCTTACCAGTCAAGACCAAAAAAAATAGCCGTGGAAAATACTTCCACGACTACAAACGTAAACCAATTCAAGGCAATGACTACAAACGTAAAGCAATTTAAGGCGATGTAGCATCTACTGATTAATTCTAGTTTACGAGGAATTTAGGCTAAACCCCTCTGTGGCTCTGACCCCTCATAACAAGGCATAGTACAAAACCAATAAACTAGTCTTAACTGTCGCACCTGGGGGGAAGACCCCCCAGCTACGTTATAAGTTTAATCTAGAATCAGATTGCGCTGCAAAATACAAATGTATTCCCCAGGATTGTAGGTCCGTTGGAGTGGACTCCACTCGCTGACTGTGGCATAGCCCAGAGTCTGCAAATTCCTGATTGTGATATAAATCGCCCGCTTAGAACCAGTCAAGGTATGTTTAATTGGTTCTTGGTAGGGATAAAACCCATGAGAAGCTGGGAGAATTATTTCACTAGATTGATTCGGAAAAGGTGAAACAATGAAATTGGTGTACATCGCCTTAAAATTAGGACGTTAGTGTTCATTAGTTATTTAAACATAAAAATAAACTTTGTGCAAATTCTTACATATATTTTAATATAATTGTAAGCATTCAGCATTCAGCATTTAGCATTTAGCATTCAGCATTCAGCATTCAGCATTCAGCATTCAGCATTCAGCATTCAGCATTCAGCATTCAGCATTCAATAGGCCAACGGCTGACGGCTGACGGCACCTCAAGTAGCGTGGCCAAAGGCCAACGGCTGACGGCTGAATGCTTACATATAATTTAATCATTAATTTTGTTAAATGCTAATTTGAGGTAACATAGAATCGGGAATCGGGAATCGGGAATCGGGAATCGGGATTTTCGGTAAGGGAAAAAACGGTAATTATTTTTGATAACTAAGTCTACAGTTATAGCTAAGTTTGACAGAGATAGTTGACAGAGTTAGTATAAGTAAGGATAGCAAAAGTGCTGAGATTAGGGTCAGCAAATAATTAAAATTAGATAATTTTGGATAGTTATATCTAGTATTTATTGATTACCGTTTTTTTGACATAACCCAAAATCCCTCTATAGTTGATTAACTCTTGCCTCTTGCCTTTCCCTACTCCCTACTCCCTACTCCCTACTCCCTTGATGAACATTACCATTAAAATCCCAGAGCTAAGCATAGAAGGAATGTAAGTATTCAGCCGTGAGCTTTTAGCTCACGCTATGCGAACAGCTGTCAGCTGTCAGCCGTCAGCTTAAAATAAACCTCTTTTGTAAACTTCTTTTGGTATAATTTAAGGTAAGCATATGCGCTACGCGCACGCTACTT
>NZ_JAAHIE010000413.1:0-6649 GCF_010671945.1 Moorena sp. SIO4E2 | reverse complement strand
TTTACCATCTGGACTAAAGGCAACGGATCTAACCCAACTGCTATGTCCGGTGCAAGTGTTGAGACATTCTCCAGTTGTGATATCCCAGAGTTTCAAGGTGTGGTCGCCACTGCTACTGACTAGGGTCTGACCATCTGGACTAAAAGCCACTGAACATACCTCATTAGTATGTCCGGTACAAGTCTTTAAGCACTTACCATCACTGACATCCCAAAACTTAACGGTGTGATCCGCACTGCAACTAGCTAAGATTTTACCATCATGGCTGAAAGCAAGGTCACGTACTACATTGGTATGACCTTCACAGATCAAAACTAGTTTGCCCGTTGGTACTTCCCACAAGCGAACCTTCCAATCTGTATCACAGGTTGCTAATAGTTTACCATCTGGGCTGAATGCTGCTGATAAAATATTTCCTAAGGTTTCCGTAAATACTGAGCTGGTTAAGTCACAATGGGCGAAATTAACATTGTGTAATTTAATCCCCTGTAGGTTAGCTTGCCACACTGTTAGATTAGAAAAGTCATAGTTGCTTACATCCACCTGTAATTGGCGCATAATATTAATTATATTGCCGCAGATATATGCTGTTTCTTTAGTTATTTGTTTAACGGTAGAAGTTGGGGAGCGTAGCATTGAAATAATTTCCAGCAAGTGATTGCTGAGCTTTTTTGTGGAACCAAAAATGGCGAGTAATCTCTCAATTATAGGTTCAATAATTAGAGAAACTTGAGTATCCCAAACATACTCAGCAGCAGTAGCTTTTACTAATGCGTGAGTGCGCAACAGAGCAAAATTTTGACTAGTAATTTCCTCAGGAATATGCTCAATTAATCGATTAAGCATGTATTCCATCACGACAGGTTGTTGGGTAAACCCAGCCGAGGTTTTTTCAATCAATGAGCGCCGTTGTAGAGACCCTAGAGACTGTAAAATGTCAGGAGCGCATCGGTGGCAGAAAACGTCCTGTTCCAACTCTTTAAAAAAAACCGGTTCCCGATTAATAGCTAGCCAGTACATCAGCTCTTGTTGTGTAGCACTCAGGCGCTGAAACTGCCGATCTAGCAAATCCCGAATATCATCAAAAATGAATGAGCCTTGCTTTAAAAAATTCAGGAACTGAGCAATATTGCCATAAAAAAAGTCTCTGACCACACAAGCCACCATTTTTAAGGCTAAAGGATTGCCAGCATAGTGCTCAATCACGGTCAGCCACTGGGTGTCATCCCCAGCAAAATTTCCTTTTTCCTTCAGGATTTCCTGTCCATCGGTGTCTGATAACCCTGTGAGTGGGAAGCAGCGAATGGGTAAGTTTTCCCCCTCCAGGATAATCAAGTCCTGGGGTGGCTCCCTAGAGGTCAGTAATAGACAGCTGTGGTGGGCGGTTTCACCAATACTTCTGAGCAGTTCACCGTATTCAGCATATCCTTCTCTATAACTACCGGTGCGATCGCCACTTTGCAGAATCGACTCAACATTATCTAGAACTAGCAAGCAACGCCGCCCTTGTAAATACCGAATCAATCGCAGAATTTTGCCATCCACAGAGGAGGGTAAATTGGTTTCCTGCTGTCCAGACAAAAATTGAATCAGGTCTGCCAGGAGTTCTTCTAGGGGAGGCGCATTGCGTAGAGTCCGCCAAATCACAAACTCAAATTTATCTTCCAGAAGATGGGCTAAAGTCACAGCCACAGAGGTTTTACCAATTCCCCCCATCCCTAGAAGTGTCACCAGGCGGCACTTGTCCTGAAGAATCCATTGCTGTAGGGTGTTGAGTTCCTCAGTACGACCGTAGAAACCTCTTAGCTTTGGTGCTTGTCCCCAATCAACACGTTTAATTTGAGCCACAGTGGGACTCTTGCCGTTATTGATTTGATCTGCCTTAATCTGATCTGGCTCAACAACCTTTTCCCAATCAACCCCTACAGCACTACAAATAGCGATGAAGGTGTCACAGCGAATCGGTTGTCTGGCCCAAAATCGGTTTAAAGTTGCCCTAGAGGTTAAGGCACTGCTACACCAAGCTTCTGCGGTTTTGTTCCATTTTTTCAGGCGTCTAGCCCGGTCAAGCAATTTGAGTCCTAATTCAGAAGCTCGCACTGAATTCTTCATACCGAAATCTGGTTCTGCTCACTATCCACGCCAATTGTTATGCCAAACTCTGAGATAACCATGAAGTCAATCTGAGACAATTGAGATAATCACCTCAGACAAGGGCACAGGTAACTTCGGATCCTAGAACAGCAAGGGTTTGAGGAACTTTAAGTTTTTTGAACACAGTTAATATAATTTAATGTAAGCATTCAGCTATCAGCTATCAGCTATCAGCTATCAGCTATCAGCTATCAGCTATCAGCTATCAGCTATCAGCTATCAGCTTATGGGCACGCTACTTGAGGTGCTATCAGCTATCAGCTATCAGCTATCAGCTATCAGCTATCAGCTATCAGCTATCAGCTATCAGCTATCAGCTATCAGCTATCAGCTATCAGCTTATGGGCACGGTTGAGGAGGAAACCGTTAAGAATAAAATACGTAAGTATTAGTTTAATTTGAGTTAAGTCACAGCGTCAAAGCCTGTGCCACAAAGCTGTTTGCGTAGCGTGGCCTACGGCCAACGGCTGACAGCTGAAGGCTGACAGCACCTCAAGTAGCGTGGCCTACGGCCAACGGCTGACAGCTGACAGCTGACGGCTGATAGCTGGTGTTATCAAAAATCTTTAAAACCACTAACCGACTCCTGCAATTCCTGAGCTACGGCTACGGTTGAGGTTAAGGAACTTGAAATTTGCCTAGAGGAATCAACGGTGCGTTCCGAGAATTGAGCCATCTCTTTGATCAACATAGCCACGTTCTGAGTGGTTTCGGTTTGGGAAACACTCCCCTGGGAAATGGCTGCTACTAGCTGCTCGATCTGGCACGAAGCTTCCATCAGCTGTTTCAGATTCTGCTTAGCTTCCTCAACTCGACTTGTGCCCTTCTCCACCACAGCAGTGCTCTGTTCCATTACCTTCACTAATTGAGACATTTCTAGGTCGATATCATCTACTATTTTGTGAATTTCCTGGGTAGCTTTGATCAATTGGTTGCTAAGCTGATTTACTTCTTTGGCAATCACGACAAAACCCTGAATCCCATTACCAGACCGCCCAGCCTCAATCTCAGCGTTAATAGCCAAAACATTGGTTTGAACCAAGAGCATGTTGCTCTTGGCAACCACCTTAGCAATCTTTTCGGAAGATTTACCTAGCTGCTTCACTTTTGAGGTCGTTTCCCCAATCGTGTCTCGCAATTCCAGCATACTCTCCTGAGTTAGGTTAATAGCAGTGCTGCTAGCTTCAACAGTGGTTGTAACTCCATCAACTACTCTCGCCGCCTGATCAGCATTCTCAGCCACTGCTTGAATCGAATCGGTGATTTGCTCTACTGAATCCAGGGTGTGAGTGGTTTCTGAAGCCTGCTTAAGAGCATCTTCTGCTAGTTGACCGACTACCACCTCGTTGTTTCCTAGTAAGGTATTGACTTCAACCGCTGAGTTGTTGACCTGGGTTACGAGAGTTTGCAAATTCTCAATAATTGTGTTAAAACAATCAGCAACTTTACCAATCTCATCCAAAGTCCCGTCAGAGCGCACTGTCAGATCTCCTTGTGCTGCCCCTTGCAAATTTTCAAGCAGTACCAGCAGTTGCTTCTGGAGTGCTTCTTTTTCCTGTCTTTGCTCTTGAGAAATTCTTTCCCTCTTTTCGAGGAGATTAGCCTGCTCTAGAGCAAAGCCCAATTGAATCGCCACCTGAGTGAAAACCTTGATATCCGTTTCCTGCCAAGCTCTTGGCTGTGAACATTGATGGGCAGCCAGAAAGCCAATCAAGTTCTCTGCCACCAAAATCGGTGCCACTAAACTGGCCTTAGCTCCAAGCAGTAGAGAAGTTTGGCCAAGCCTCTCTACTTGGGACTGCTGGTACTGGGTCAACTCACCCTCAAGATTATCAATGGCTAGAACCTGACGTGACTGGTAGTGATCAACATCCTCTAGGGCAAAATCCAACTCTTCTTTCTGTGTTTGTGGGGTAACAGACCCATCCAGAGTTACTGAAAGGCCAACCATTGACCCTTTATGATTCTGTTCGAGGAGGTAAATGATTGTGCGATCGCACGAGAGCGCTCTTTTAATTCCCACCACCGTAGCCGCGAAAATCTTTTCCCGTTCTAAGGATTTAAGCATGCTAGCAGTAATCTCATTTAACCTTTGGGAAATGTCCACCGTGGCTTGCTGCTGTTCCAGGAGCAGGGCTTGGGTAAGGGCATCACCAATTTGTCTAGTTAACTGCTGCATTAACTCACGTTCTGACTCCTGCCAAGGGTGGGGTTTTGAGCAATCATTCGCATACAACAAGCCGAAAAGTTCACCCCCAACTATAATTGGCGCAACCAGGCTGGCTACGACACCAAGGCGTTGAAGGAACTGCCCAGGAGCACCAGTTAGAGTAGCTTGTTGAAGGTTCTCGACACTAACAAGCTTCTCCAACTTAAACTTTGTAATTTCCCCGGTCGTGATTGGTTCGTAAATAGTTTGCCCTAGGGCTTTAACAAAACCAGAATTTACGATCTCCGCTGCAATTATCCCGCTTTTGAAGTCAGGATTAAAGCGATAGATAAATACACGGTCTGTGTTGAGGGCAAGGTGTACCCCATAAACGGAAGTTTGTAGGATATTGTCGAAGTTTAAGGATTGCTGAAGCTGGTTGCTGACTAGCACTAGTGTCCGCGCCTGTTCAGTTTCTTGTTCTTGGTCCTGTAATCGACCTTTGACCCGTGTCACCAGGTTATTAAAGACTTGAGCCAGTAGCTGCGTCTCGGTAGCACCAACAAGCTCCGCCTGAACGTTCAGGTTGCCTGCAATCACCGCTTTGGCAGTATTAGCCAACTGACCCAAGGGTTTTGCTAACTGATCGGATAAAGCTCTGACTACCAAGGTAATAATAATGCCCAGTACCACGAACAAACTAGCAAAGCCTATTGCCGCTTTTCTACCCGCTGCTCTGAGTTCACTAAGTTTGATCGAGACGGCCACAGTCCAATTGCTATCAGGAACTGCAACCAATATATAGTGCCTGCTATTATGATCAAAGGTGGCCAGCTTTAAGTTTGGGAAAAGTTCTGAATTAGCTGATTTTATCGTCAGTCCCTTCTGCTGCACTGTTTGCCCAGTTTCAAAAGCTTTGAGCAAAATTTTTAGGTTCTGTACAAGTGCTTGATCCTTTGCCCCGAGCAGTTTCTGTGGCTGGTCTTTACTCTTCCCTTGGTAGATGGTATCAACAACAGCCACAGTGTCGTCTTTTTTCAGGGCTAGTAGCTGCATAGATTGAGAATCCCCAATTTCCAAATCCTTCAGCAGGTTTTTCAATATGCTGCTGAAAACCGAGGCAGGCAAAACTCCTCTAACAACCCCTAGGAATTCATCAGTTGCTGGGTCTGTGATCGCTTTGCTGAACTCAATCACGAACCTATCGTCAGTGTCATCAAATTTCGTTTTAATCACCTGCTGACTGGGATCATCTTTTGCCTCTTGCCACCAGGCTTCATCCCGTTGGACAAAGTCAGTAGTAAGACTGTTGTAAGCTACATTAAACCCGTGCTTTTCGGTGAAAGATATCTCGGCAAACTCATAAAGTTCTGTAGTTTTACGTAAGTAATACTTGAGAGTTTCATTTGGCTGGATTAACCTGGTAGCGGAGAAAGACTCTTCAACCTCGTAGTAGGGTAATTTGGAAAGGTTTTGATCTTGAGAAACTTTTGTTGCAGTGCTAGCCGCCTCAACTACTAGAGGGCTAGCCGCCAATGTAGAAGGTATTCTTTTTGCTTCCTCCAAAAATATATAGAAAACTCTGCCCGCAACTAGGGTTTCACCCTCTAATAGTTGCTCAGCTTGCTGTTGGGAGCTGCGGGAAATAGCACTGTAGCTGAATAGTCCAGCCAGACCTAGAGGGGTTAAAACCGCTGGGAGAATGGTCTTCAATAATTGAGTGCGCAGATCATTACTTTTCCTTTGTGGTTGGGAATTGTTGGAATCGGTGGGTTGACTTGATTGTTCATGGTAGTGCTGTTGTCCATCTTGGGTTATCCCTTGAGGTATGACTGGTAATTCCCAGGCTAAGTCTTTTGAACAATGCATATGACCGTGACTATTTTTCCTAGAAGGATAGCTATAGCGTTTATAAACGATTTGTGAAAATCCAGAAACCCCTAATTATTGGTAGTGCTGGAATTTTGACCCCGTGCTCGTTCACAACCTATTTAGAATTTATAGATTTACTTCAGTTTTTAATCTAACCATATTTATCGAGGAAGTTATCTCAGTCAATTAACTGAATTTTGTGTCTTAAGAGTTACGCTAATTTACTGATTAGCGCAATTATCAGGACGAGTGAGGTACAAATTCCTAGGTTTTAGGGAGCAGGAAATTCGGAGCAGGGAGCAGCGGATATGGGAAGTGGGAAAAGGGAAGTGGGAAACAATCCTGTGTACCTCATAGCTATAAGAAACGCTATATACGCTACTGGGAGTAGTTATGTATGTATAGCGGTTTTTAATCTAGTAAGGTACAAGTTTTTGAGGTGCGCTTGACCTTGGCGAATTAAATTCGCCAAGG
>NZ_JAAHIE010000412.1:0-6660 GCF_010671945.1 Moorena sp. SIO4E2 | reverse complement strand
ACTTGACCCACCATCCGACCAATCAAAGCATTCACTAGAGAGGTTTTGCCCGCTGAACCAGTACCAAACACTACCACTAACAGTTCCCCACGGGAGAGGATAGCTTCAATTTCTTCAGAGCGGCGCAACATCGCTTGCCGTGACACTTCATCCTGAATCTGTTTGACCTGTTGCCTTACTGCTTTAAGGGTTTCTTCTGCTGCTTCGGTTTTCACCTCCGGGGCTTTAGGTTCCAGACGACCTTTACCTGGCCGTTTCCGGGATTTACCAAATAACCCCATGGTGTAGATTAAGGCCCATATTAGTAGCCCTAGCAAGGTAATCAGCAACAGCAGCACTAAATTAGCCAGTACCGGAGCAGTAAAGGAAATTTGGATATACAGTTGGTACAGACCATTAATCAACCAAAGCATTAGCCCCAGAATAATAATGAGACCAATAATTAGGGTTAGTAGACGTGGCAGGGGCATGGAAGATAGGATAGGTTTTAATTATTAATGTTAGCTAGATCAGGGAATAATTCCCCGATCTCCAGGAACCCGAGACGCTGTGCAATAAAACTCCGGATATCTTTACCCTCTTGCCTCTTGCCTCTTGCCTCTTGCCTTTAGCTATACTAAGCTATCAGCAATTTATAATTGATTTGGGAAAGAACTGTTTCAAACTGACTGTTTAAATCTTTTAAAAAACAATGAGCTTATTCAATAGTATTCTCAGTGCCATTAATAGTCCTACACAAGAAGCTAGCTCTAGTCAGCTAGGGGGTATTCTGGACACGGTACAGCAGTTGAGTGGTAACCATCACACCAATCCCTCAGCCGTGCAATCTGCCACCTCAATTGTAGGTAAGTATGTGCGTTCAGCGCTCCAACAAAAGCGCACAAGTGAAGGAGATGAGCAGGTCCAAGCACTAGTTAATCAATTTGGTGGCATTGGTGCTAGTTCTCAAGTGGTCAATATGCTCTTTAGTGCGCCTCAGATCCAGGAGCTTGTTGGAGAAATTACGAGCAAGACAGGCATTAATGCTGGTATCATCCAAGCTATGCTACCAACCCTAGTCCCCGTGGTATTGAATTTCCTCAAGACTGGCACCAATATTAAGAATCCCCTTGGTTCTAATTCTGTACTCAGTGGCTTTCTAGATGCTGATGGGGATGGGGATGTGGATATTTATGATGCCATGCAGCTGGCATCACGGCACTTAGGACGTTAATCAAAAACCCAGCTTGTTGGCCTAGGAAGAAGCACGAGTTGCTGGAATCAGTAACTTAACCAGTTTTGACAGCTGGGGTTTATCAAAGGCTTGGATGATTACCTTGGCGGCGGCTTTTGGTTCTAGCACAATAGTGATTTCCTTACCCTTAGTGGTTCGGTTTGGCCGAGTAGATCCTACAGCTGCTAGTTTTTGCAGTGCTGAACTCGGAGCGATCGCAGCCGCTGCCTTTCGCAACTCGTCTAGATTACCCTGTGCTGCTTGCAACTGGTCACTAGCTTCCTTGAGTTCTTTGATCACTAATGGTGCTAACTGGATATAGGAGTTTTTAGGATTTGCGATCGCTTTATGGCAAACTCCCAGTAATTTATGCCAACTACCAATCCCAGCCCCCAGTTGAGCCAGACGCTTACAAAGCTTTTGAAGTTGTTGGCGATTGGTTGGTGTGGAAGATTGTTTAAACAGCTCTAGCATATCTTTAAGCAGGCTAATCACCTTCGGCCCAAAGTCTGGGGGAAATTTACCTTTTGCTGAAGAAGACCCTTTGCTAGTAGAAACTTGATCAGAACGAATCGCTTTTTCAGCAGCAGAGCTAGAAGCCATTGCGGCTGGTAATTGACTCTCACCACTGACCAAGGTTTTGAGATAACTCTGCAATTGTTCAAAGCCTGGCTGAGCTGCTTTTAGAGTTTTTTCTGCTTCACTTTGCTCAAACCCAAATGGTCCTTGCAAAAGATCAATCAAAGCTTTGAGGGTATCATAACTCTTTAAAAACAGAGTCTCCAGCTGTTGATCAACCTGAATCTTATTCTCTTGAAGTATTTTGAAAGAATCTTCTAAACGATGGGCAGTCTTTTGAATACTTGTAAACCCCAACATCGCCGCCCCGCCTTTGACAGAATGAGCAGCGCGAAACAATTCATTAACCGTCTCTGGTTCATTGACCACTGATCCCAGATTTAACAGTCCCTGTTCAATGGTTTCCAGATGTTCTTTCGCTTCTTCAATGAAATAGCCTAAAATCCTTTGCTGATTCCCAGCTTCCACGGCAATTTTTCCTTATCAGAACGGCTAATCACAACAGATTGATGTTGACACTCCCCGCGCCTATTGAAGCGGGGATTCTTCGCTCACAGACTCGACTTGCTGAACCTGGCCGGAGCCAAGAACAGTAGCGGTCAAATCTCCTGAAGCGTTCGGATCTATGATCCAGGTTCCGGTGTGCCCCACCGTACCCAAGGCTTTTTTTAAAATGTTGATAGCGGCGTTGTGGTCACGATCTAATTGGCACCCACACTTGCAGATATGAGTCCTGGTTGATAGTGACTTCTTGACTACTTCACCGCATTCTGAGCAATTCTGACTTGTATAGGCCGGATTCACGGCAACAGTAACCCTGCCAAACTTAGTCCCAAAATGCTCTAACCATTTTCTAAATTGATACCAACCAGCGTCATTGATAGACTTAGCAAGACAATGATTTTTAACCAGGTTCTTTACTCTTAAATCTTCATAGGCGACCAGGTCGTTAGACCGGATTACGCAACGCGCCAGTCTCTTGGCATGTTCTTCACGCTGCCTACTTATTTTAAGATGTTGTCTGCCTAGTCTATTAATGGCTTTATTACGGTTAGATGAGCCTTTATTTTTCCGAGATACTCGGCGTTGATAAAATTTTAGACGCTTTTCCCCTGCCCTATAGAAGCGAGGTGATGGTTCAGTGTTTCCTCTAGAGTCGGTATAGAAATCCTTTAGTCCTACATCCAAGCCCACAGTGGCATCAACTGGGTCTAATTGTTCTTTTACATCAATAGAGAGGCAAAACTGAACGTAATAGCCATCAGCCTTTTTGACAATGCGAACCCGTTTAATTTGATTCTTGTCAAACCGCCACAAGTCCCATGTACCTTTGAGTTTCAGTTTTCCAATTCCCTTTTTATCACTGAAGGTGATTGATTTATTGTCAGGGGAAAGCTTCCATCCTGACTGCTTATATTCAACGGACCTACAGTGCTTTTGAAAACGGGGAAAACCCTTCTTTCCTGATACCTTTTTCTTGCAGTCATCAAAGAAGCGAGAAATTGATGACCATGCCCTCTCAGCCGCAGCCTGTCGAGCAGTTGAGTTTAATTCATTAGCAAACGAAAAATTCTTGGCAAGAACCTTACAATATTTGTTAAGGTCGTATTTGTTAAGCCCTTTATTGTCCATCCACAAACGTAGACAGCTATTTCTTACGAACTTCATAGTTCGCATAGCTTCATCTACAGCTTGGTACTGTGACTTTTTACCGTATGCCTTAAACTCAAAAATAATCATCAGAATTCGACCTCTTCTGCTACATTATTATGCTAACACGCTTAGCGCAAATAGACAAGTATTGATGTTTTTTTTCTGAAGGCGATTAAACTCGCTAGGCACTTTCATCCCGGAGACAAAACCTGATTAATAAGGAAGCCTTAATCATGGAGGCGCGCTTGACCCGTAATTAAATTCGCGCTTATTGTCGCGCCTCAAAGTTTTCACCCTGGGACGAGTAGCCGACCAACCATAAAGGCTTCCTTATTCTTGCGGTAACTTCTGACCGGCTATAAAGAGACGGAGTTTTGAGTGTGAGAGTTTCTAATAATCATCAGAGCAACATTCGATCTGGTCAACGCAGTTTTAAAATTAGTAGACCATAGCGTTGGTTACAGCAACAGCTTATTCTGAGCTTACCCCCAAATCAGCTATTGGGCTATCAATTGTGAAAACTGCTCTTAGATCTTCAGTTGGATCTCTATTGTGGCATCCCACACCAAGTCAGCAAAGACTTTACGCCAGCTTAAAAGCACAAGGAATAGCTAGGGTTAGCTTGAAGCCGACACTTACCTGTTCGGGTAAGCTTTACATTATATCACCAATCGATTGCAGGCACCGATAAGAATAGCTTATCCCTGGATCAAATTTTCAAATATAACATAATCCTTTACATACAAAAAGTATTCTTAACATTATGTTACATTTAAAGTAACACTATGTCATGTTGGCGCAGCTGCCAGCTATGGATACCCCAAATGGATACTAATGAGCTTCTAGAGCGTTATTCAGCAGGTGAGAGGGATTTCCGTGGAGTAGATTTCCAGCAAATCAACCTGAGTGAAGTCAATCTGACTGGAGTAATTTTCAGACGAGTTAACCTAGCTGATGCCAACCTGAGTCTCGCGGTTTTACAGGAAGTCAACCTTAATCATGCAAATCTGACAGGAGCGAAACTGTGGCGAACCAATTTGAAAAAAACCTCTATGGTGCAGGCTAACTTGAGTCAGGCATTTATGATTCGGGCGAATCTTACTAGAGTAAACCTGCGCCAAGCTATTCTAACCCGAGCCGATTTAAGATTAACCGTTCTTCAGAATACCGATTTGCGAGGAGCCAATTTAACCAGGGCAGACCTGCGCTACGCTGACTTAAGAGGGGCTAACTTGACTGGTGCTTGTCTGCACCAGGCAGACTTGACTAGAGCAAATCTGTGTGATTCTGACCTTTCTCAAGCAAACTTGAGTGGAGCAATTTTGAGTCAGGTAGATTTGAGACGGGTTACTCTGTCAAATGTAGATTTGGGTCAGGCTGAGCTTTCTGGGGCAACGGTACCAGATCAACTCACTAGTGAATATTCAAAATTCCAAAAGCTAACAGCTAACAACTAATAAATAATCCCTTGATCAAAAGGGTTGGTTTGATCAAAATGGTTTGTTGAGGTAAAACTATCCCCCTCATGGGTGGAGTGGGACTATTTAGGGAGGGATTTATAGGTGAATAATCCAAATTCGTTACTGGGGGATTTACGGCAAGAGTTACCACATCTGCGCTGCCAAATGTACTTCAAATCTTCCTTGACAGCTCTTTCTCATGCCATGGAAGACATCATACTAGCGATGGATGACTCTCCCTTGGTGATTGCCAATTTCCAGCATGAGAAGTTTTATCGTCAGGAAGTCCACCGCTATCAGCGAATTGCCCAACGTACAAACCAAGTTTATGTGCTGGCGGCACCAGAATCCGAGTCTGGTTTTGCTGTGGTTGAACAATCCTTAGAAACTATCCCCTTAGGCTCAAATGATGGTCTTGCCCAAGAGTGGCACCTGGTGATTTTGGCGCAGAATTATACAGCTTGCCTAATTTGTCGGGAACAACTAACACCAGCAACTTCTATGGAGCAGGCTCGCAGGTTTGAAGGCTTTTGGTCGTTTGACCGCCGGGTTACCATTCATGCTGCTCGATTGTTACTGGGACGGATTGCTAGTTATCGACCAGAACTAGCCCCAAAAGTGGAGCAGGTATGGCAGCACTATGGTTTGACCACAGAGCTCCCAAAGCAAACATTGTTGCTGACGAGTGCAGGGATTGATATTACTATTTTTGCCCAGCGGCTGGTAACTTATCTGCAAGCGAGTCAATATAAGCTCCTGAAAGCTTATCGAGTCCTGACCACCAAAGAACGCAAGGAGCGTCTGATTAATGCTATCACCGCCACCATCCGTCGCTCCCTCAATCCCCAAGATGTTTTAGCAGGGACAGTAAAAGAGTTAGGAAAAACCTTTAATTCTTGCCGTTGCCTGCTTTACCGCTGTAGTCCTAGTGACCAGCAAGCAAAAATTGAGTATGAATCGGTTGCTTCTGGTTTACCGTCCCTCACTGGACAGATGTGGTCGTTAGCAGATAATCCTCTAATTCAAGTCGCTCTAGCTCAGGAACGAGCCATTGCCATTGCTGATGTTACTGGAGCTCCCAACTTACACAATAACCCAGCTCTGAGGACAACTATTCAGTATTGGCAGATTCGATCTTGGTTACTGGTACCAATACACTATCAAGGAACACTGCTGGGGATGCTGGAACTCCACCATGGGGGTTTGGATCCCTATAGATGGCTCGAAGACGATATTGATTTAGTAGAAGCGATCGCAACTCAAGCTGGGGTAGCCTTGAATCAAGCCCAAGCTTATATTGACTTAACTGAACTCCATGACCAACTAGAAGCCCTAGAACGAACCCGTAATAATCTGATTGCTATCGTTGGTCATGAATTACGAACTCCCTTATCAACTATCCGAGTGTGCCTAGAAAGTTTAGAGAGTGAACCAGAAATGCCAACGGAGTTTCGGGAAACTATGCTTGATACGGCGTTAACCGATGCCGAGCGTATGCGTAAACTGATTCAAGATTTCCTGACTCTCTCTAAGTTAGAAAGTGGTCAAATCTCTCGTTACCCGGAATCTATCGAGATTATCGAAGTCCTAGACTTGGCTCTTTCTGCTCTGAGATCGATTTGGTCACCAGAGACTCTACCAGAAATCAATGTTGAACTACCCTTCGTGTTACCAACAGTCCAAGCAGATGGTGAAGGATTGGTAGAAGTCTTAACCAAACTTCTAGACAATGCCTGTAAGTTTACTGAGCCAGGG